>CALISP010000204.1 GCA_938041705.1 uncultured Cocleimonas sp.
TCATTTGCTTTGTGTAAGCGACCTGCATCGGTAGTGATAAATAAATCTGCTGGACTATTTGCACCTTCAGTCTTTAAACGTTTAAGAAGAGGACCTGCTTTTGCAGTAACGAGGTTTACTTTGATACCAGATTCTTTGGTAAATACATCTAGCAAAGGTTTAATTAATTTCTCTTTTCTTGCTGAATAAAGATTAACTTCACCATCCGCAAAACTTACAGTAGGCGCTACTAATGTGCATGCTATAAGAGAAGCATAAGCTACGATTTTCTTCATTTGGGGCTCCATGAATTTATAAAGGTATTAAATTATGGAGAGAATGTTATTGCAAATAAGAATGATTAGCAATAGCAATTGTAATAATAATGAGAATTATTCTTATTTGGGTTTAATTAGTTTAATTATTAATCACAGAAACCAGCGTCTCTATTTATCTATAGGTTCAGCATAAAGAATGAGAGAGTGATCAATTAGTTCGTAACCATGCTCTTTAGCAATTTCAATTTGTCTTTGTTCGATGATCTCATCGTGAAACTCGATGATCTTTCCGTTTTTCATATCTACAATGTGGTCGTGGTGATCACCACTATCAAGCTCAAAGACTGCCTGACCACCTTCAAAATTATGTCTAATGACTAATCCTGCAGTTTCAAACTGAGTGAGGACACGATAGATAGTAGCAAGCCCAACCCTTGAATCTTCATTTCTTAATAATTGAAATATTTCCTCAGCACTAAAATGTTTTTGTTTAGAAGTCTCAAAAATCTTAAGAATTTGTACGCGCGGTTGTGTGACTTTTAAGCCAGCTTCTTTAATATCTATTTCATCCATGATGAGCTCATCCCTAGGTGTAGCAAATTTATTGTAAAGTTATTCGGTCATTATGATCACAAAAGGTGTTAAAAGTAGGGGGGTGTACTTTTTAATACCTAGTTAGAGTGATTATTCAAACTCCATTATACGATATATTCTACCTGCATTTTGTAAAGCAAGTTCATTAAAGGTATCCAGATGCGAAAATTTAGATTGATCAATTTTATACGCATCTAACTCTGAGCCACCATCATCCAGAATTTTCTCAACTTCTGAACGCATGTAAACGAGATAATCTTTCGTGTATTTGGTGACTTCTTCAATATTTGTTGGGCCACCATGACCAGGAATGATTATGTTTGCACCTAAAGCTTCGATTTTATCCCATGTCTCTACCCATCCAGCAGTATCAGTATCTTCAAAAACAGGCATTAACCGTTGATGGAATGCCATATCACCTGAGATCAGTAACTTCTGATTTGGCATCCACAAAGATATATCACCTGGACTATGACCTGGGCCAAAGTGAATAATTTCAAAACGCTCACCACCCATTTCAATTAATAATTGATCTTCAAAGGTTTTGTCAGGATAAACAAATTGGGTCCATTGGCTTTTATCGCGACGGCCATGTTGCATCCGTTCTAATACCTGTGTGCCATGACTTTTCATTTCATCTACAGCATCAACATGAGCAATTATTTCTGCACCTTGTTCTTTCCAGTAACTTGAACCTAGCATTGAGTGACCCTGAGCATTCTCAAGCACTACGTATTTCACAGGTTGGTCAGTGAGTTTTTTTATTTCATGATGCAAGGCTTTGGCGAGTAGGTAATTATCACCTGCATTAAAGACTAATACCCCTTCAGTGGTAATGATAAAAGAGAGATTATTATTATGGCCTGAATTAATATAGGTGCCTGGTGCCGTTGCACCTATTGCAGAATATACATTATCAGTAACTTTTTCTGGTAGGGCATAAAGTAAAGACTCTGGTGCTTTATTGGTTTGCTTAATAGGTAATTTCAATTCATGCCACTTGTTATAACCATCAGCATAGTTTTTCACATTGGTATAACCCATCTTCATCAGAGTTTTTGCCGCTAATGGACTACGTTGATTTGTCCCACAGTAAACGATGATAGGTGTATCTTTGGTTTTCACGTGCGCACCAATATCAAACTCCAGCCAACCACGTGTGATATTCACGGTTTCATCAGCATCTATATAACCACCAATAAAATCAATTTCATTGGCACTGCGTACATCGACCATTTCTATTTTGGGATTTTCTGTAAGTAACTTTTGAAGCGTTGTCGTATCTATATTTGTTATTGATTTGTTGGCTTCAAGAATAGCTTGTTCGCCGGGATTAGTAACGAGATTAACAATATCTTGATTTTTAGTATCTTCAGCATGACTGATTGTTGATAACAGTAGCGCACTACTTAACAAAAGTATAAAGGAGCATGAAATGGCATTTGTCATAGCTGTTTCTCCATAAAAAATTTTACGAATTCTAAACTAAGACAACTTTATAACTCAATATTTCCTGTTTGCATAAGTAGAGTCTTAGCCAAATTATCAACACTTATATCAAGTTGCTTAGCGCTTTGTTTTACGGTTTTATTATTCCAGATAAAGTAATCCGAATCTCTATCCTCATAGGCTAGTTGTTGGTAGATTTTAGGCATACTGGGTATATGATCACCATAAAAACAAAG
>CALISP010000205.1 GCA_938041705.1 uncultured Cocleimonas sp.
CTGCTATCTAGACTTAAGCATTTACGGGGATCTAAATTGGATATATTTGGCCATACTGCAGAACGTAAAGCAGAACGACAGATGATTCTTGAAGTGAACAGTACAATCGATGTTTTATTGAAACATTTAAATAATCATAACATCCTTAAAGCAATTGAAATTATTGAGCTAGCCTTAAAGGTACGTGGTTATGGTCATGTCAAAGAGACAAGCTACTTACAATATCAAGACCATTTAACAGAGTTACTTAATACCTATATAGCGGGTGGTACCGTTATGAAATTTAAAGGGAAAGATACTAAGTCTGTCGCATAACTTCATGTGCTATCTGCTATGAAATGTAGATCTGAAAAAATCTTTAATTAGTTGGTTTTAATGCGTAAACCTTTAACAGTCTACAAAGAAAAATAACAAAAGTGTGGAGGTGTCGTTTTAATCTATTTATTCAATAAATCATACGATCTTTGTCGAGTTAAATACACCGATGAATCATAAAAAGAAACATTGAAGATTTGTTAGTTTAATCATAGATTAAATAACACCCCCCCTACTTTTCATGGTTTTATATTATTGTATATAATTTAGGCACAAAAAAGCCCAATTAAATTGGGCTAGTTTTGTAGATAAAGTTATCTAGGGTTTGATTTACTATGAACGGTAAGGAACTTAATACTTTCCTACTAAATTAATAAACCATCCTTTAGTGGATCCAGTTGTATTACTTAAATCATCATCAAAGTCGGAGAAGTTATAACCAAATCCAATTTTCATATTTTTTCCTATGTGACGGTCAAATGAAATCATTGCACCATGTTGCATATCTTGAGATTCATCAGAATTCATCCAATGATATTCAGCCATTGCATCCCATTTACTAGTCAAATGATATCTAACTCTTGCAGCAACTAAAGTAGCATCATTTTTCTCCCATGCTCCTGAGTTTCTATCATCACGTATTTCACCTAGTTTATGAGCGAGCTTTCCACCTATTCCCCATTTTTGATTTAATTGATAGTTTCCTTCTAAGCTAAATGTAAGAGACTTTTCATCGGCTAATGTACTTTGAGATAAAGGTTGTAAATCTTTTAAATACGTCAATCTACCTAGCACATTTAATCTATCATTTTCTACAGGACGATAAGCAAAACCTACACCAATTTCTGTGAAACTAGCATCAAGACTATTACCAATTTTATCTTTCGTTTCGGAAAAGTTAACCTTTGCTTGTAATCGCAGAGATGGGTTTATCCGATGACTAATACGATTAGTGGTTAACCATTGCTCTGTTCTTTCGTTGCTTCCTATATCTCTACGATATTCAAGCTTAGTACTAGCGTTAGTGTTGTCATTTTTATGAGTTAATCCTACAGAAAATGCATCTCTGTCAATCAAACCTGTATCTCTCTTATCGAGCCTAGCTGTTTGAAAAGATGTATTTAACGTTGTAGCTTTATTTAAAGTGTAATCTAAGCCGAACGTATGTCCTGTACCACTTTGTTTATCTTCATGGGTAAACTGATGTTCTGTATAAACTTTAAGTTGATTGGTTACTGATTTACGTTGGCCAACAGTGTATCTATTTTGTTTACCGTCAGTTCTATCTGTCGACAAAGTGTAATTTGTATATAGGCTATAATCCTTACTGACCTTGTAAGTAGCACCTAGAGTTCCTGCTTCACCTCGATCGCCCGTGCTAACTTCTGCATTTAAATCTAGTTTATTATTTAATTTAGCTTTTGCTCCTATAGTAAGTAAATCGTTATCTTCATAGGCTCCACTCTTATTAATTGTTCCTTGCACAATTGCATAAAGGTTTACATCTTTATTCAAATCGTAACCAACTTTAAAAGCAGCTAAAGTGCCATTACCATCATTAGAGCTATCGACATAGTCTTCCTCTTTTACATGTTTTATTTCAGCACTAAGTGTCGTTTTATCATTAACTTTATAATCAGCTTGGGCACTGGCTGTTATTTCCTTCAAGGTTTCTTTTCTATCAAGTAAAGTCGCTCGTACTGAAGTTTGTAGTCTATCTGTAGCTTTCAATATTGCTTCTAGACCCGCTTCAACAGTTTCCTCACCATTATCCAATCGTGATGTAGAAAAACCAGCATCTCTTTCCTTATACCACGCACCAAGTGAACCTTCTTTATCTGAGAAGTTTTGTA
This sequence comes from uncultured Cocleimonas sp., assembly GCA_938041705.1. Classification (GTDB taxonomy): domain Bacteria; phylum Pseudomonadota; class Gammaproteobacteria; order Thiotrichales; family Thiotrichaceae; genus Cocleimonas. The sequence continues at coordinate 2,169 of CALISP010000205.1, forward strand.
AGTTAGCTCTCGCTTCTATACTAAAGGCACTTCCACTTTTATTAGCAGGTGAAGTAGTATCATTAAACGGATTAAAATTTAAACCACCATCTTCTGAATAAAAACTCCCTTGAGTCTGCGATGATTCGCTCTCTGCATACTCTCCTTTAATATAAGTTCCCTTACCTTTTCTAAAAGTAAGATCTATCCCCTTTAAATCATAATCATCTTGATCACGGTTTTCATGGGCATAAGTCCCTCCAACAGCAAAGTTATCAGTTATCCATATTTTACCGTTAACACCATAACTCGCTTTATCTGATTCAAAATCATCAGGCACATACTCATAATCAACCATTAAGTAAACTAAATCACCATCAAGTGGAGTATCTTTAATGAGTGATGGATTTGACTGTGCAGCTATCTGTAGTAATGGTCGATGAAGTATTATACGACCTTGAAAATCATCAATTTCGTAATCACGACCTTCTTCCATCTCAATTTTGCTAATAGCCCTGTCACTACCTTTTTGTCGAATTTCTATCCAAACCTTCTCAGAGCCATCGACAATATCGGTATCTTTAAGATAATAAAGGCTACCTCCAGTTCCAATAAATTGATTATGGCGGAAAGCACTTTGAGCTTCAGAAGCAAAAACAGTAAGCGCTTTTTTATGATCACCTTCTTTAGTAATTTGTGTGCTTTTATACGCTAGCTTGGCACCATATAAGCTTCGATTAAATGAGCTTAATTCTGTACCCGTGATACTTGTATTATAGTTACCCCAAATTGCACGAGATTTATCCCAGTCAACTCGAACATAGAGTTTACCTTGACTATCTGTATCATCAATTAAAGTCGAGTCATCACCATAAACAGGATAATACTTATCAGGATCAAGTCTTCGGAATAAACTGCGTGCATCTTTTTTATGGATATCATCAAATAGATCTTCAATAGGTGCAGTTCCAGTATCCATCTGCGCTGTTACAAGATATTTACCTTTAATTTTTCCTTTGAGATAAAACGCTAAACGTCCATCAACGAAAAGATCACCATCAAGGCGCTTATCACCATCGCTCAGAGTTTCTAAATTACCTTTTACTTCACTCTCGCCAATAGTTACATCAGCAATACCGACCATGAACATATACTTACTATCAAGGTCTACTTTGAGAGGTTTTTTATATTCTTCTTTATTGTTGTCAACTATCTTAATATCAAAACTGTGTTTCCCATCAGGTAACAGTTTTTCAACTACAAACTTATTATCAACAATACTGATTTGTTCTTCACCAACTTGGACTCTATTACCAGTTGCAATATCGCGTCCATGAATACGAACACGTGAACCATGAATAGGAATAGTTTGACGTGCTAAATTGTTATCAAATTTACCAGTATTACTAGTATCATTTTGTACTTCTCTGATGTTCTCCTCAGGGCCGACAAGCCTAAGAGTCCGTTTATGTGTCTCATCAAAATGACCAGATTTATCTTTGACCAATAAAACATAAGTAATTTCATCTCCAGCTAAAAGCTTAGGGCCTTTATCAAGAGTTCCATTCCATTTAACGACTCGACCATTATCTAAATCTTTTCCAGCAAAAATGACTATAGGGTTTTCTTGATCAACATCTTCTTTTCTGTAAACAACCAATTCCCAGGTATCAATAAAATGCGCATAATTTGTGTATAAATTAAAATTTAAGGGAGTTTCAAATTTCCCTGATTCCATTTTTACTGTCTGACTACTTGTAACATTTAAAACTGGGGTTAACGATGCCGGATCTTTTGATACCCAAATTGAACCACCATCATTTAAGCGAATAGTTCTATTAATAGCATCACTGACTTTTACATCAATTTCT
>CALISP010000206.1 GCA_938041705.1 uncultured Cocleimonas sp.
ATTATCCTCTTCACCATAATGCAATAACTCTTTGAGTTGATTGAGTTCTGTTTCAGATAGATCGTCATTAGTTTTCACAAAATGCCAGTAACGCGCATGAATATCGACTAATCCAGAGAGTGATTTTTGTAAAGAAGTTAATAGTTTGTTCTTATTAAAATCAGAAAATGCGCGACTGCCTTCAAGTATTAACATAGGGGGTAATGTCTTTTTGGGGTAAGTACCTATGATAAGTTTGCTGGCATTTTTTTTAAAGGTTTAATCAATCTTAATTACAGATTTGTTTAACAAAATATATATCTTGTTGCTTGTATAGCCATCATTGATTTCTATATCAAATTAATCTGGCTTTAAATTGCAGAAATATTTTTTACAGTTATTTTATTAAAATAAAATATTTGTGTAATTAATAACAGTATAAACATAATGTATATGCTATATAATTATTTATATTGATAGCAAAAAAAAGGATTTTTATGATTAAGTGGGCTTATGTCAATACTCCTAAAATAACAAGAATAGGGTATAACGCTGAAATTAAAGTGATGTATGTAGAATTCTGTGGAAGTACTGTTGATACTCCTTTCAAGAATATTACTGAGGATACCTTTAGAGAATTTAGCCGAGCAAAAATGGTTGATGACTACTACGAAGACTACATAAAATTAAACTTTGAACAAGTTGATACAGAAACTAAAAATAAAATATTATGTGACTTGAAGTAATAATAAAGCCTTAAAGTTTCTATGGTTTCTAACTAAGAAAAAATATTTAAAAAAGTGTAAATATTTTGAACCTTATTGGTTGTTATAGCTACTTCTAGTAATAAGTTTCTTAATAATTACTAGAAAAGGGCAGTATAAGTTGATTGAGTGGACCCCAGTTGCTACAAAAAAAATTAACCGAATTGGATACAATAAGCTTAAAAAAAGGCTTTATATTGATTTTAATGGTAGCGAAACCGATACAACTTTTTTAGATGTACCTGAGTCACTTTATGACATATTTATTGTAGTAAAATCCCCCGATAAGTTTTATGAACAACTTGTTGTGGGTTATTTTGAAATTGCTGAGCTTTCTGCTCACTCTAAATCCTAACCGGCTAAGTAATACTACATTTAGAAAATGTGATGTGAATCTAAAAAACGAATAATCATTTCAGTTTATTGTATTTTAAAAGATATCCCACCACTTATAACAAAAACAACTTTTTATTTGCATGATTGCTAAGCTTTCGTATCATCTGATAATTTCTAAAGTAATATTCACAATGCCTAATCGTGGATTGGCTATAGAGCTAAACGCTGATTTAGATAAATCAATGATGCGACCTTTTATAAAAGGTCCTCGATCATTAATTATTACTACCACACTCTTACCATTGCTAATATTTGTTACTTTTACCCACGTACCAAAGGCTAAGCTTTTATGGGCAGCGGTATTTGCATGTTGATCAAAACGCTCGCCATTAGCAGTTTGTCTACCTTGGTATTTATCAGCGTAGTATGAAGCTTTGCCAGTTTCATGGCTACCGCCTGACTTGGTCAGATTAGTATTTCTTGATTGAGATATTTGAGAGCATGCGCTTAAAATTGTTAAGGTAGCTAATATTAAGAAGTAATTTTTATAATTGTTTTGCATCCTGATACTTTACTTTTTTTTAAGAGAAAATGCGAAGAATAGGTTTATTAAAAGTCTTCTCAAGGAAAGACTTACGTCTTTCGAATAGATTGAATAAGTTTCTATTTAAATGCTAAAAGCTTTAAGAAAGACAACAAAACTTATAAAAGGTGGAGGGTGTCTTCTAATATACTTTTTATAAACAATATTATTGGTAAATAAAATATTCAAAAAAGAAAATATCAATAATATTTAGATTGTTCCCTTTCCAGTTCTAATTTACTCTCCACAAATGAATTTCTTAATGCTTAACACGGCCATGCTCGCGGTGTTTATCCCCACATTTTTCTTTGTCTCTATCACTCCAGGGATGTGTATGACCTTGTCGATGACATTGGGAATGACAATTGGTCTTCGTAAGACATTTTGGATGATGGCTGGCGAATTAGTTGGGGTTGGTTTAGTAGTTGTATTTACTCAAATTGGAGTAGCGGCAGTTTTGCTAACTTATCCTGCCTTATTTATTGCATTTAAATGGGGCGGTGGGTTGTATCTGGGGTATCTTGGTTTTGAAATGTGGCGTTCGCGTGGACGTTTAGCAATTCAAGAGAAAACTGATATTGATCCTAAAGTATCGGGTAGTTCGTTAATGATTCAGGGTTTTATTACCGCAATTGCGAATCCTAAAGGTTGGGCTTTCTTTATTGCTTTACTACCACCATTTGTTGATCAAACTTTACCTTTAGCACCTCAATTAGCTGCCTTTTTAGTTATTATTCTGATCTTAGAATTTATTTGTTTGGTGTTATACGCATTGGGCGGTCAATCATTATCGCATTTATTAAGAAAGCGAGATAATGTTCGGATGATGAATCGTATCGCAGGCAGTTTGATGATTGGTGTGGGTATTTGGTTGATTACAGGTTAATAGAAAATCAGTGAGTTAATGAGAAGTAGATACAATATTGAAATACAACGACATCCACCTTAAAGGTAGATTGTTTAAAAAACTCGTTAAAAGTAGGGGGGTGTCATTTTAATTGCTAGAATGAACTCTACATACTGATAAGAAGGATTATGAAAGAAATGGCATATTTATATTTAGCCTTGGCAATTATTACTGAAGTAATCGGCACCAGCTTATTAAAAGCTACAGGGGAGTTTTCAAAATTAGTTCCTAGCGTAATTGTTGTGGTTTCGTATTTAGTTTCTTTTTATTTTTTGACTCTAGTGCTTAGAACTATCCCTGTTGGCATTACTTATGCAATATGGGCAGGTGTTGGAATTGTATTGGTAGCAATTATCGCTGCAATAACTTATAAGCAAGTTCCTGATTTACCGGCAATAATCGGCATGGGTCTGATTGTTACAGGGGTTGTTATCATTCATCTGTTTTCTAAAAGTACCGGTCACTGATGAAATTTATTTCCAAATATCAACGTTCTTTCCTGACTTTAGCATTTCCGCTGTAACTATATCTTCGTAGTCTAGCCATGTTTCATATTCTTTAAACTTTTTGTCTCCGACGTAAGCTAACATCTGTTGAAAATGATGTGATTTAATCAAGCCTGTCACATCAGCACGTAGCTTACCATCACCGAACAATAAGACTGCTGGGCGATAGCTAATCCTTTTTTTAGCAAGCCAATCACTGGCTGTGGTTTTGTTGCCTTCTGTATCAATTATCTCTTTGTCAGAGAGAGCGTCAAGCCTCACAAAATTGAATTTGGACATCTGTGAATGGGTATCTGGTAAGTCTAGAGTTTCTTTATGAAAGCGAGCGCAATCGTCACACGTTTTGTCTTCAAATAGAATTGCTAATGGTTTGCCGGTATCTAACGCCTTTTTGAAATTAGAGATTTCGGTAAATTTGTTATGAGGTAATAATTCATATACCGAATCAGTTAGATTTGCTTTACGATAACTAGGGAAATCAGTGGTCTCATAGGCTTTTTCTTTAACATAGTTAAGTACTTGCTGAAATTCACGAGGAGATCGGTAGCCACTAATGCGACTAACAATTTTATTATCAGCATTCATGAACAGCATCGTTGGCGTGAACTTTACCTTCAAAGCTTCAGCTAATTTCTTTTCTGAAACAATCAGATTATCATCAAAAGTTACTTCACGAGAACCTTTGATATTGATATGAATAGCATCAAAATTTTGTTGAATGAACTCCTTGTTTCCACCATCTTTAACTGAAGTCTTAAAACTATCATCTAGCATTTTAGCGCAGTATGGACAGCCTTTTAGATCAGCAAAAACCAACATGTGTTTGCCTTCTTCTGCTGCCTCGATAGCATCCTCCCTGAAGTCGAGAAAGCTCTCTTTAAACCAATCAGGTATTTCAGTTGGAGCTGCACCTAGAATTTTACCAGCTACAGGGGATTCATTAGCATGTAGTTGTTGTATCGATAATATAGAGAGTAAAAATGCACAAACGAAGAATTTATAATTAATTGGCAACATATCTGAATCCTCAAAATGTATATAATTAATAAAATAGCATCAAAGAAAAGCTTAAACAATATTGATTGAGAGATAATAGAAACAACTGAAAGGCACTATTACCTTAGATTCCCTTGTAAACAACAGGGTAGTAGAAGCTATTTCTACAAGAGTATTTTGGTAAAAATCTTGGTGACTCGTAGAAGTCTAAAAAGTAGGTGTATGTGTCTATTGGGTAACTTTTAAACTAATGGTTTAGCAGAAACAATCACACCGTCTTCATCTGCATATATATAGTTTCCAGCATTAATATTGAGACCTAAGAAACTAACGGCAACATTGGTTTGTCCTACACCGCTTTTCACTGTTTTTAGTGGATGTGTACCTAATGCCTTTACGCCTAGTTCCATTGTAGACATCTCAACTGAATCCCGAATACAACCGTTGATGATAACGCCATTCCAGCCATTCTCAGCTGCTTTTGCTGCAAGCATATCCCCGAGTACTGCGCGTCTCATAGATGCTCCAGCATCGATAACTAAGACTTTGCCATTACCTTTTGCATCTTTACCATCAGAGTTGACTTGATCACGCACTAACTGATTGTCTTCAAACAATTTTAAAGTAACGATCTCGCCATGAATACGTTGACGTCCACCGTAGTTGATAAGGCAGGATCCTACGACTTGAATTTCGGTACAGTTATCTCCACAAAACTCATCGCATAAATCAGCAGTCATAAATGGCATTATATTTTCCTCTTAATTTACTTTAAAACTTGTGTAACTTAGTTTGTATTATTTAATTCAAAAACACAAACGGCGCACCAAAGGTACGCCGTTTATTGATCTAACAAAATGAAATTAGCTGTTTAGCTATTATTAATTACGAGAATTGATTCATTGTGTTGTCTTCACCGGCAGCTTTAAGTGCAGCGTCGCCAGAGAAGTATTCTTTGTGATCGTCACCCATATCTGAACCAGACATGTTTTGGTGCTTAACACATGCAATTCCTTCACGAATTTCTTTACGCTGTACGCCAGCAACATAACCCAGCATACCTTGGTCACCAAAGTATTCTTTAGCAAGATTGTCAGTAGACAATGCAGCTGTGTGGTAAGTCGGTAGAGTAATTAGGTGGTGGAATATTCCAGCTTCACGTGCACCATCAGCTTGGAAAGTGCGGATTTTCTCATCAGCTGTTACGGCTAGATCTGTTCCGTCATAATCAACGCTCATTAGCTCGTCACGGTTGTAAGCAGACATGTCAGTACCAGCTTCTGCCATTGCATCAAATACTTGCTGACGGAAGTTTAATGTCCAGTTGAATGATGGGCTGTTGTTGTAAACAAGTTTCGCGTTCGGTACTACTTCACGTACTGCATTTACCATGCCGCCAATCTGTGCCACGTGTGGCTTCTCAGTTTCGATCCAGATCATGTCTGCGCCGTTTTGTAGAGACGTAATACAATCAAGTACACAACGCGCTTCACCTGTACCAGATTTAAACTGGAATAGGTTAGAAGGTAAACGCTTAGGACGCATTAGCTTGCCTTCTTGTTTGATTACAAGATCGCCATTAGCCATG
>CALISP010000207.1 GCA_938041705.1 uncultured Cocleimonas sp.
TTCATTAACCCCATCGCAGATCAAGCCAAAGTTGAAAAACAAGCAGAGTACATTATCACTGCCACATGGCCACAAAATCTTGCAGATGATATAGACCTTTGGATGCGTGCACCTACAGGTCACACGGTATCATATCTTGAAAAAGAAGTTGGCTGGTTAAACTTAGAACGTGATGATCGTGGCGAATTAAATGACATGTTATTAATCGATGGTAAACAAGAAATACACCCTATTAATCAAGAAATTATCACTATTCGTAAACGTTATGCTGGTGAATATATTGTTAACCTTTATTACTATACTGCTAAATCTAAAAAGGCTATTCCGGTTGACATTCGCATTGATCGCATTAACCCCAAATATGAAACTGTTTATCGTAAAACCATTAATTTAAACAAACAAGATGAAGAAACAACAGCAGTTCGTTTTACTATTAAACCAGACGGTGGAGTGCACAAAATAAGCCAATTAGCTGTGACATTGACCCCATATTCACTTGACCATCTTCCTAGCCTAATGCCTGATGCCATGCTAGGTAAACCACAATGACTGGGTACTTTATATTGATGAGTTTAAGCTACGTTGCGTTGGTAATATTTGTGATTTGGTCTGTTTTTGGAAAACGTTTTAATACTATCCAAAAAATCTTCATTTGTTTGCTCTTACCTGTTATATATTATTTTCACTGGACTAGCTTGCAACAAACAAAAGGTTGGCCATCCGATCAAACATTACCGACACAGTTCGAATTAATATCAGCAGATATAATTGAACCAAACCCTCTTGAAAATAATAAAGGCAGCATTCACTTGTGGATTCGCCCTACAGAAAATGCCCCCCCTAGAGCTTATAAACTTGATTACTCACGTGATCTTCACCAAAGACTGTTTGAAACAAAAAAACGCATAGCTTCTGGTAGAAGACAAATCGGCTTGCTCTTTGACATTAGTAATGCCGGACAAAGTGCCGCGAGTATAGGAGGAGGAATGAAAATGAAATTTAGAAATGCGCCGCGAAAGTATTTACCTCCTAAAAAATAGACCTTTAAGAAAAGTAATTAAAGTGTATAAAATCATCTAAAAGTCGGGGGGTGTCTTTTTATCGAGATAACATAAACAGAACCCCATTGAATACGCTATAAATCTATACCTAGCTGACCTATACTCTATCGCTATACTATTTTGAATAAATTTAAGAGGCAAACAATGAGTATTAGTAATGAAGCGGTAACCAAACTCATAGAAGATGGAATTCCTGAAGCAAATGTTACGGTTAGCGGAGATGGTTACAAATATGAAACTACGGTTATAAGTGAAACCTTTGAAGGCTTAAGTACTTTAAAACGTCATCAGTCTGTTTATGCCGCAGTTAATTCTGCAATTACCTCTGGAGAACTTCACGCACTAACTATTACTGCAAAAACTCCTGCTGAAGCTTAATTAAAAAGTTACACCTTCAGTTATAGCTACAATTATAAAAATATCAGAGATTTATCGCACGCTCGTATGAACATAAAAATCACAAGGCAAGCTCGCTACGAAGCAACACGTAAAGTTACGCTTGTTGGCGTAGTGGTAAATATTTGTTTATCCCTAGTGCAATTGATCGGTGGTTTTTTTGCTAACTCTCAAGCCCTTATTGCTGATGGGGTGCATACGTTTTCAGACCTTCTTAGTGACTTTGTCGTATTATTTGCCGCAAAAATAGCGAATCAAGAAGCAGACGAAGATCACCCTTATGGTCACGGGCGTTTCGAAACACTTGCAACTGTCATTCTTGGGCTTGCACTTACTGGAGTTGCAGTTGGCATTATCATTAATGCAGCTACAAGGTTATTGAATGTAGAATCGCTAGCACAACCCACTTCTATAGCGCTATTATTTGCTGCACTTGGCATTATTGCGAAAGAAGGGCTTTACCATTACACCATGCATGTGGCTACTCGCTTTAACTCCAAATTACTAGAAGCCAATGCATGGCATCATCGATCTGATGCTATTTCGTCATTAGTTGTGGCGATTGGAGTCGCAGGTAGTGTGATCTTTGAAATCCCTTGGTTAGACGCAATCGCTGCAATTTTCGTAGCGCTCATGATTTTCTATATGGGTTTTCGACTAATTTTAGACAGCACAATGGAACTAGTTGATACCGCATGGGATGCTAATAAAACGAATGAAATGAAGCAATTTATTAGCGAAATTGAAGGTGTTGAGCATATGCACATGCTACGTACACGTAAAATGGGTAACGACGTATTAGCTGATGTACATTTACAAGTGAACCCTTACATAAGCGTCTCAGAAGGACACTATATTGCTGAATACACTATGTCGAAATTGCGAAAGGAGTTTCCAGAGCTAAGTGATCTAACTGTGCATATAGACCCAGAAGATGATGAAGATGCCTCTTTGTCTAAAGAGCTACCGAGCCGTAAACAATTAATGTCACAGCTCTATCCCATCATGCAAAAGCATTCACTAGATGAAAGTATCCACAGTATTAACTTGCATTATATTAAAGGTAAAATAGAAGTGGAGCTTGTGTTAAATAAACTCCACCATAATGGAATCTTAGAGGCGTTTAAATCTGATGGTGAAGCATTGGATGAAGTTCGGGTTTTAAATATATTAAATTTAATAAACGAATAAGCACTAGTTTGTATTCGAGTGAATTCTAATGAGTTTATTAAAAAGTCACCTCCCTACTTTTCGCATCTTTTTAAGATGGCATCATAATACTAAACTAAGACAACACTCTTCAATCGTACCTTCTTATAGAAACTAATCTAGGGCCTATTTGACTCTGATGAGTACTAAAGATACAACTACTCCCAAAGTAAGTATCATTTTAATATGACGTTACTGGCCTCTTCTCGCCAATCCAGCCCATGATTCCCGTAGTTACATTCATCACTTTTTTATAGCCTAATTGTTGCGCTATTGCAGCACTGGCTGCTTGCGTGCGCGCACCTGTTCGGCAAATCAACATAATAGGTTGGTCTTTCTTAGCTATAGCAGTGAATTGTGGTACGAAGTCCTGATTGACTCTTCCCGTTTTATCAAAAAATGTAATCGTCTTACTACCTTTTACAATACCCGTATGCTTCCATTCTTCTGCTCGGCGGATATCAATCAACAAAATGCCTTGGTCTAATAACTCCTGCATCTTCTCATTGCTAATATTGCTATAACCGCCCGCTTGCATTATTGGAGGTGCTGTCGGTGATTTTTTCTCAATAATAGTTTCTGTATTAGCATGAGTAGTCGTGGTAAAAACCAAACTTGATAAAAAAATCACTGCAATTATTTTAAGGTTTCGCATTTGTAAAGTTACCGTTTTATGAAAGTAAATTGAATGACTAATTTATACCTAACTATTGATGTTGCACAATACTAATAAATAGATAATTTAGGTTTATATAAAAAGCAGGTTTTATAATCTCACAAAGACACCCCTCTACTTTTGGCATAACTCTATCGCTTACTCAAATAACCTATTAACAGGTTTACCTGATTATAATAGAACACAGTGTTTGAAGAAAAATCTACCCACATTATTTAACTTATTTCGATGATTTTTATCAACTTTAGTTAAATCAGATATCATTTTAACAACCCTTATTATTTTCCTATTATTAAAAATATAAAATAATTACCCATGACATAAATGGTTAGATTGGCTATTATTCGATCACTTAGGGGAAATGATTTATCTTTATCAGATAAATATTAAAAGGGTGATTGCGTTGTATAATTCATTACGAAAGAATATCAGTCTATTATGTTTAATTGCATTTCTTGTAGGCTGTGCTGGTGCTGGTGTAAAGCCCACTGAATCAACAACTTCAGAGGATAAAGCAGCAACCACAGCCGCTACTGAAGATGATACAAAAAAACAAGAAGCCAAAGCCTCTGAAAGTGGAAAACAAAAATTTGGACCTATTAGAAAACGTAAAGTACCTTCTCGCCCAAATTCAAATCCAGTTACAAACAAGGCATTTGCTGACAATTTAATGGCCGCAAGAGCCAAAGAAGCTGAGCGTTTTTTAAAGCAAGGTGCTGATCCCGATACTATTACATCAAACGGTTCTCCAGTTTTATATACTGCATTACGCGTAAGGCTAAATGATATTGCTGACAAGCTAGTGCTTTATGGTGCGGACGTAGATGCAACCAACAGAGCAGGCAGAACCCCTTTATTACTTGCTATCGATCGTGGCAATGAAGATTTTGTTCAACTTCTTCTGGAAAATGGTGCTGACGCGAACAAATCAAGTAGTGCCGGTGAAACACCTTTACTAGTCGCTATAGAACGCAATCAAACGGGCATTGTAAATCGTTTATTAAACTATCAAGCTGATCCAAATAAAAGCGGTCGTGGAGGAGTTCCTTTACATCTCGCTATCGCTAAAGCACAAGTTGATGTAGTAGAAAAACTTTTAAAATACGGGTCTAACGCAAATACTGGCAGCCAAAAAGGCACGCCCTTACAAGTCGTATTACGCAACGGTAATGTTAAAATTGCTGAATTACTTGCTAAGAATAATGCAGACGTGAACATTACCGATAGTATTGGTGAATCATTGCTTCACAAAGCAGCAGCTCGAGGTCAATTAGGTTTCGCTAATGTAATTATTGCAAATGGTGCAAACGTAAATGCTAAAGATCAGTTTGATGAAACACCATTGCATGAAGCAGCTGCCAAGGGAAGATTAGAGGTTGTTAAATTATTACTAGAAAAAGGCTCAAAGCTGAATGCTAGAACTCAAAAAGACTGGACGGCATTACATTCAGCTGCACGCTTCGGACATCCCAAAACAGCAGCTTACTTGATTAAACAAGGTCTTAGCAGATCATCATCAAATAGTGATGGAAAAACACCTAAGGGATTAGCCAAGCATCTTAAGCATGGCGAAGTGATTGAAATTTTAAAGCAGTAACAGTCAAATAGCTCTTTTGTGAATTACTTACTATTGATCTATTTTACAAAAGCATACTTGTATTCTCCACTGCTTAAGACCAATCTATTTTCATCTAGATAATGAATACCGTAGCGTAAAATAATATCTTCGCCACTATCTGGAGAAAGGTTTGTCACGTAAAGAATCTGATTCTTCAAATACCA
>CALISP010000208.1 GCA_938041705.1 uncultured Cocleimonas sp.
ATATTGCATTCATGAGTATATTTTTAGTTACGGAATCATTGAATCGCCATTAGAAAAGGGTAAAAAATGTATCGAATCAGCCATCAAAATAGGTTCAAATATTTCAGAGTCACGTTATATATACGGACTAATTTTATTTCATCAGAAAGAATGGAGCTTGAGTATTGAGCAATTCAAACTAGCTAGAAGTATTTGCAGCTATAATACCATTATCGAATTTGGAGTAGGCTTCCATTTATGCAAAATGAATCAGTGGGATGAAGGTCTAGATCAAGTAAACAAGACAATGTTGTTATCTAATACGTACCCATCGATTTATCATTTGGTTCCATTTCTCGACTTTTATAGAACAGGAAATTACGAACAAGCTTTATCTGAGGCAAAAAAAATTACTATTACTGGCCTCGTTTATGCACCTCTAGCAAGATGTGTAAGTTATGCACAACTCGGAAAACTAGAAGAGGCTGATAAGGAGTTCAAGGAAGTCTTAAAACGATATCCTGAATTTATGAATACAGGCAGAAAGCATTTAAGTCGATTTTTAGGTAATGAAATACTCGCAAAAACAATATGGGAAGGTATATTGAAAGTTAGGAATGGTTAAAATAATGAGCTTAAAATTAAACAGAAAATAGAATGTTTATCACTTTTACTTTAAATCTTTATTCTATGTTAAATACTAAATTCAGATAAATAAACTTTTTAAAAAGTAGTGCAATGTTTTGCTTCGATAGGTTTTGCTTTTAAAGTATCTTCAATTTTAATTAATAAACTTTGTTCAAAAAGAAGGGAACTGAATTCTGTAATACAGGCGGCACTTGGAATCTCGTCACGATCAAGATCAATTAACGCAAAATCTCTCAAATTATCTACTTGAAACAATGCCTTTTCTATTCCTGAAGGAGACATCTCAAAATGACGTGTCAGAATATATATTCTCAGCATACTTTCAACTGTAAGTAATATATGACTTGTTTTACTTTTAACATAGTAGGGATAAATAGCATCTACCAAATCATCCCAATCTGTTTCTTGGTCAATTTCTTGTAATTCTATAAAGCGAAAATCATGATTGTAATTAATGCATTTATTACTTTCTACAAATGCCTTGATGTCAGTTTGCATAATATTAAACCCTTATTTATATTATGGAATTAGTATGAACTTGTATTTATCACTTACGAAGTTACAGAAAAAATATTACGGTATCAAAAACATTCAATATTCTTAGAGAAATGTATTTCACTGATTGATATTAAAAGAATTTAATCAATGGTTTATCTAAAAAAACTTAAAAAGTTGGGGGGTGTCATTTTCAAATATGATCTTTTAAGCAGATATTTTTATTCATCAACAACTCTCAATATATTCGTTGTTTTTAAACTGCCATGTTTAAGCGTTTATGAGCTTCATATTACTAGAATAGACTTGGTTTCTACCTTCTGATTTAGCACAATATAAAGCTTCATCGGCTAATTTTATCAACTCTGAAGCAGTAGTGTTTTTATTGGGTTTAAGTGATGCTACGCCTAAGCTAACAGTCACATGAGGTGCTGTTGGTGATTTCGCATGAGGAAGAGCGAGCATTTCTATCTTTTCATGAACTACTTCAGCAAACTTTGTAGCTACCTCATTATTTGTCATAGGAAGAATTACCGCAAATTCTTCACCACCATAACGTGCAAGTAAGTCACCATCGCGTTTGAAAATATCAGCAATACTGTTAGCTAGACTAGTTAAACAATTGTCGCCCTCAACATGGCCATAGTAATCATTGTAAAGCTTAAAATGGTCAATATCGAACATGATAAGTGAAAGCGAAGATCCAAGACGAGTCGCGCGCTTTATTTCAGAATCTAAGGTTTCATCAAAGCAACGTCGGTTAGCTATCCCAGTTAAGCCATCCCTTAAAGATAAACCAAGTAATTGATCATTATTTTTTGAAAGTATGGCCTGAGCTGCTAGTAATTGTGATTCTTGCTCTTTACGTTTTGATATATCCCTTACAATTCCTGTAAAGTGGCGAATGGTTCCTGTTTTAACTTCAGCTACAGATACCTCCATGAAGAACTCTTCTCCATTTCTTCTCATACCCTTTATTTCTTTACTACTGCCAATGAGCTCTAGCCGCCCGTTATTTATATGTGTAGCAATATCCTCTTTGTAATGCAGGGCGTACATAGGTGGCATGAGGATTGTGATGCATTGATTGATAACTTCACTTTCATTGTAACCAAAGATTTCTTCAGCCGCTGGGTTGAATGTAAGCACTGTTCCATTGCTATCAATTACTATAATTCCATCAACAGCGTTATCAACAATAGCCCTCAAGTGTGCTTCTCTGTCACTTAAGAGTTCCTTTCTATGAAATGCATCAATCAAATTACCAATGGCATTCCAGATAATATTTAGCTCACTGATTGAATTATCAGTGTATCCGTTTTTAGCATTTGCTAACGCAACCATACCCGTAAGTTGTTGTTTACCGTTGTACATGGGTATTCCAGCGAAGCTTTTTAGTTCGGGGTGTCCTTTTGATAAGCCTAAACTTAATAAATCAACTTCTGGTTTATTATCAATGACATTTCGACCTGTAATCAAAGCTTGGCCTAATAAGTTGTCTATATTTGTAAAGTTTAATTCACCTTTAATAACTGATTCAAACATGTTTCGGCTGGGAATGTCCCAAGCGATATTAGTCATTACGAGTATTTTTAAATAAGGCTGATTTTTTTCATCATATTTCACTTCCCCGATCAATCCGAAATGACTCTCGCTAAGCTCTAGTAAAGTATCGAGCATGTCGCAGTAAACCGCTCCGGTGTCTTGTACGGTTAGAAATTTTGACTGCATATTATGTACAGAATCCTGAATCATTTGCTGACGCATTATCTGATTTTCACGATGTTTAAGGTCATTCCTCATATGGTTAAAGTTCTCAACAAACTTTGTGAGAACCGTATCGGATGTTTTAGGCAAAGGCATCATGAAATCACCTTCAGCAATTTTTGAGCTAGCAATACTTAGTTTTTTTAGGGGATTGTGAATAAATTTATTTTGTAGAAATACCCCAATCAACATTATTAGAAAGCTGGAAGCTAGAACAAGCAGTTCCAGATGTTGAAGCTTTTGAAGCTTCGGTGCAACAAGGGAATCAATATCTGTTTGAACTTGAATGTTCCCCAGTTTCTGCTCATTATAAATTAAAGGGTATTTAATAATACTCACCGTATCAGAAGGTGGTAATACCGATTTAAAAAGTGGGTATAACTGTGTGCCATCTACTTTCATCAAAATAACAGAGTTCCAAGCCACATTATTCTCAACAACAGAATCTAGCATAGTATGGAGTTCTGCTAAATCACCAGACAACATTGCAGAAAGTACAGTATCTGATATCAAGCGCGTCTTTTCTTGCTCATGAGCTAGGGAACTTTGTAACTCGTTATCAATGTAATAAGGTAGCCAGAAAAAATGTAAGATAATTGCCAAGCTGCCCATGACAAAAAGAAACGGTATATAGTATTTTATGAATTTCATAAGCGTAGACCTTTGAAGAGATTACTTAACGTAAAAGTCTTCCAGGCCCATTTCGCGTAATTCGTCATAATCACTTAGATTTGCAATACCCAGTTTTTTCATTGGAATTTTTTGTAGCAGTTTTGCATCAGCTTCAGACTTTGCCATCTTTAAAAAAGCATCTTGTATTTTTTTACTAATCTCAGGGTTTATTCGAGGGTGTACAGCAATCGGATGCGGAGAAACCTTGGTTGTCTCATATAAAACGCGCAAATTATTACTAACATCAGGCTTTTGTTGAGAGAATGTTTTTTGAACACCACCGCCAGCCGCAACCTGCCCTAGTAATACATTAAGATAAACAGAAGTGTGACTTTTTACATAGGTGTAATCAGGCTTAATATTAAATTTTGTTGAGAATTCTGTTCGGGGAATAAGCGCTGCGCCTAATGCATTAGGTGCAGGTAAAGCAATAAGTTTGCCATCTAGCTGTTCAATTTTAGTAATCGGGCTGTCCTTTTTTACAACAATGATGCCATATAGCTTTCGGCCTATATCACGCACGATAGGCGTATAACCTTGACTCTCGTTAGCGACAATCAAGTGGTAAGGGTTCATATAAGCAATGTCATATTTGCCTGCAGTAAAATCTTTCTCGAATTCAGGAATATTAGGCGAACCTGCCAGTTTAAACGATAAACCAGTTTCATCTTCTAGACGTTTAAGAATGGGCGTCCATATCTTTTGGGTGCGTCGCGCATCAAATTGTGGAACCACTCCTAAAGTATAAGTAGTCTCAGCAAATACTTCAGATGGGATTAAACTGATATTAATGAATGCCATCGTAAAAATGGCAAGAAGATCACTTTTCTTCATGTTAAAACCTTTTTGATAGACTTATGTCTACAGTAAATTATTTTTATAATTAGGTGTACTCATCCATCTTATTAGAGATTAATCTACAAATCCATCCAAATATCAATCAACTGACATACGGCATTTTCAGTAATTGGCAGGTTTGGAAATTTAGATTCTAGAATGGTTTCAAGGAGGACTCTCCTGTTTTTTGGCGTTTTAAAATACAATCTTCGAGAAATAGAAGGGAGTCTTTTAAACTGTATTTTTAAGATGTTTCGGTAACATAAACGATAACCCACCAGTCACAATCAAAAATCCAGCAGATACCCATAAACATCCGATCAATCCATGGTTTTGATAGATTAATCCAGATAACACCGTGCCTGTTAATCTACCTGCTGCGTTTGCCATGTAGTAGAAACCGACATTCATCGCGACTTTGTCATGGTCGGCGTAAGCAAGGATAAGATAAGAGTGAACGGCAGAGTTTATTGCAAATACGATTGCGAAAATGAATAGTCCTGAGATCAAAATGAGTTCTACGTTTTCTAGATTTACTGATGTTTTTAGATTTGCATTTTGCATGAGTGCGATTGCAATAGCTGCAGGTATTAACGCGAGTATGAAGGCTAAGATTTTGGCGGTGAAACCTGTTGGAGTATTTGTGCGAGACAATAGTTTTGGTGCAAGTGCTTGTACGACGCCGTAACCGATTATCCACAATGCCATGAAGGTGCCAACTTGAGTGTAGTTCCAGTTTAATATTTCGACTAAAAATACAGGCAATGCGACGACAAACCAAACATCACGAGAGCCGAATAGAAAGAAACGTGTGGCTGATAACCAATTGATTGCAGAGGTATTTGAAAATACTTGAGTGAATTTTGGTTTAGCGTTTGTTTTGTTTTTACCTAACTCTTTGGGAATCAACAAAAGTGTGATTATTAAGACGATAAATAAACTGCCCGCGAGAATGAAGAGTGATAGTCGAAATCCAGCAACGTCTAATAAAAATGCGCCAAGAAAATAACCGATACCTTTAAGTGCATTTTTAGAACCTGTTAGAATCGCGACCCATTTAAACAACTTCGAATCTTGATTTGTGCTTTTATCTGACTTGTTTTGATTTGAATGTTCTTTTGCTTTTCCAAGCACTGTTTTTACACCTGCTTTGGCAGACATCTTATTCAAGTCTTTGGCGATGCCTGATAAGGCTTGCGCGAACATTACATAAGCAACACTCAACATACTGTCGGAAACAGTCAGCATCAATAAAGCGATTACTTGTAAGGCCATGCCGATATGCATGGTGACGTTTAATCCCAATTTTACGCCAAGCCAGCCACCGACTAAGTTAGTAATAATGCCGAAGAACTCATAAAATAAAAACAACATTGCTACTTCAAAAGCCGAGTAACCAAGCAGATGAAAATACAAAACCACCAGCATTCGAATCGCGCCATCAGTTAGCGTAAATGCCCAATAGCCAGCAGTTATTGTTAGATAGTTTTTTGTATTAGTTTCCATTAATGCAGCTAGGTAATTCTTATTCTTTATTTTAACAGTTGATGATTAATTGAGTATGACAATCTTTTTAATCTTTTTAATCTTATTGAGATTTAAAGATTATTACCTTTTATCACATATGTTTGTGTAAAATTTATCTATATGTTCTTATCATCCCCGCTACAAACCAAAGAACGTAAATATTAATAATAGGTAACTAAGATGAAATTACAATCACTACTTTTTGCAATCATTTTTTCACTAATCTCATTTTCAGCTTCTGCTGAAATTGTAAATTTGAATAAAGCCAATGCTAGTGCCTTGCAGCATTATCTAAATGGAATA
>CALISP010000209.1 GCA_938041705.1 uncultured Cocleimonas sp.
AGATTTTCTGAACTCCCGATTTCTAAAACAGGCAAATCATCTGCTTCTACTTTCAAGAGTGCAACATCACTGCGCTTATCAATACCTACCAACTTAGCAGCGAGTTCTCGGCGATCGCTTAATCTAACTATTATTTCATCAGCTTGAGCTATAACATGGTAATTTGTAACAATATATCCATCTTTTGAACTAATAAAACCAGATCCTAATGAACTAGCTTCTCTCTCAGGAGAAGTACTGCCACCATCCCTATCTAGAAACCTTTTCATCAACTCATCGAATATCTCACTTTGCTCGCCATTCAAATTAGATGGCTTTTTCGCTGATTTATTATTTTGTTTAGTACTGATATTAACAACTGCTGCGCTATGTTGTTCTACTAACTTCGTAAAATCAGGAAGCTCGGCTTTTGCAATATGAGAAACCATCACCAATAGAACAATCAGTGGTAATGAAAAATACTTTGATAAGATCATATTAAACATAACTCTTTACAATTTATTAAGGGTAATTAAATACTAATTCAACAAAACAATAAGTGATACTAAACTTTCCTTAATCCAAAAGCATCATTTTAGCTGTACAGATATACATACTCTGTATACCTTAAGTAGCTTTAAAATCAAAAGCAAAATACCTTTGAAAAGTGGGGAGGTGTCTTTTTACTATTCCAGGAAGGAGATTTTTATAAAGATTAAGAACCTAAACAACTTCGACGTTAATGATTTTTCGTATCAATCTCGGTTGAAACTTTGCAGCTACATCAGTTCGCTGAGTATATCTTTTCACTCCAAACAAACCAGAAAGCAAGCCAAACGCCCCTGCCACTATTGACGCACCTTCACCAATAAATAACTTAGCTATCAAAGAAAAAACAAAAAGTAATATCAGTGGCAATAAATACATTAAAACAGTCGCTATTAATAAATTACCTGACGAAATAGCAACAATCACTGAATCGCCTTTTTTTAGTGCCAAAGTGTTATTAATTTTGAGTTTATTTCTAGGTTTAAGCATGAAAATTGAAGCGATATTGCTACAACCAGAATTTGATTTACAATTACCACAAGATCCATCGTTTTGCGTTTCCACAAAGACATAATCACCATCATTATGACTTACAATCCCTGTCTCTTCAGCATATTGCATATGGTCTTAATTAGTTTTTCTTTCTAAGGTTCTTAACAATACTTTTTAGAGTTAACTCTGGTACTTCCCCTACCGCAGTAATTCGGTGGCCACTTTTATCTTGGGTTACCATATTAAGCGCACCGGAATTAATTTTAATTGCATCTTGTGGAATACTATTTTGACTAATGGGAGTTAAAAACAAAGACATTGAGATTAGTCCATCACTTAAAACATAATGTTTAGTTGTTTTCTCGCCTTCTTGGCCTGGAAGTATTTCCTTCATATGCGGCGCTTGTCGAATTTCAAAACCAGCCGGAAGAACTTCTGCAACCCATCCATCTTCTAAAGATGAATTAGATACTTGACGTAAAAGAGTTTCTACTTCTGATTCAGACTCAATTAATACATCTTCAATTGGTGTCAATGTCGTAGCGGAATTAACAGAAATCTTAGATGAGCCCGTCTCAGGCATTCTGATTTCAATATTAGTAAACATAAATTGTTCAACAGGCTTATGAGTTTTGCCAACTAAACGGTAATCTAACAACATTCCAGAAACCATATCGATACAATATTTCTGCAAGTATCGCTGACGATCTTTTGGACGAGCTGTAATGATTCTACATGGAATATTTGCCACTCGATTCTCTCGACCTAAATCAAATGAATAGACTTTTTCCATTTCAGGACGAATACGTGGGATTTTACTTAAAGAAAAACCTTTTACTTCTCTTGAAACCTCGCTTCCTGCTTCGTTCAAACGAACCACACGTTCAGACTGGACACCATTGACCACAGAATGATCAATCATTAAAGATGATACATTGTTACCTTGTATTAACACTAGTGTGCCTTTGTAGGTTAACTGATGAAGAGCTTGATTCATCTTGTTTAATAGTTTTATTGCACTCTCATCAGCAGAAGAAACAGAAGGAACAAAAATAAAAGAAACGACTAAGAAAAAGGCTATGATCTTGAGTGTGAAACTTAACTTATAATTACGAAAATTCGCAATAGAAAATTTAAAGTTAATACCAGTATTCATCATGATGATCACTTATTGATTATCTGTGTAAGCAATAACACGCACTGATGGCACAAACGCTGAAGATGTAGCGTATTGCATATGAGAATCAACATAACGTTTCAATAGTGATCGAGTATGAGAATCAGCATCTGCATATTGTTCATCATTCGTTGAGTTTGAGGTGTTTAATGAAGTAACTGTATTATCAACAGTAGAAGTAACCGGAGTAACGTCAACTATTGCTGTGGGTGCAGAACTATTAACAACTCCATCTGGTTGAAAATTAGGATTGTTTAACAAACCCATATTCTGTAAACCCATAAAAGCTAAGGCACCTACAGATGCTGCAACTGCAAAACCTCCAATAGGACGAAACCATGAAGTTGTACTGTTTTCAGTTTTAGATTGCGATAATTGGCTAGATTCATTTCCAGCATTAACAATTACTTCATCGAAATCATCTTCGAGTTCAATTTTTTCATGAATGCCATCTAAGAAACTGCTACCTAAAGAAATCAATGACTTATCAGATTCTCCTGTTCTCATAGCCTCACCAATCAAAGCATACGTTGAGAGCTTTCGAGATAAGCTTGAATCAACTTTTAGCTCATCTAAAACACGTCTTTGTTCAAAGTCACCAGCTTGATCATCGAGCAGTGCTGATAAATGTTCATTGATTGTAATTGGAGTTTCAGTATTACTCATTTTTTATCTTCCACAAAGTTCTACACGAATAGACAACTAATATTTAATTTAGTTCGTCCGTTCGTCAATAAATTTGCTGTTGTTTTCTTACCAATTTATTTTAACATAAAACAACATCATTCTAACTAAATTAAGATCTATCAAATACTTCAATTTAGTGACTTGTCTACTTACTTAAGGCATTCAAGCTAGCCTTATTCTTTATCAATCAGTTACTTCAAATTAGCTACTTTAATAAAGGAGCTAATTCAACTTCTATTGATTCTCGAGCTCTAAATATTCTTGACCTTACAGTACCAATTGGACAATCCATCGCATCTGATATTTCTTCATAACTCAAGCCTTCTAGTTCGCGTAAGGTTATTGCAATACGCAAGTCATCAGGTAATGCTTCAATAGCAGCATTTAGAGTATTTCTGATTTCATCAGTAAGCATTTCATGTTCAGGGGTAGCGAGATCTCTCAACATACCACCACCATCATATTGTTCTGCTTCTTGAGCATCAATATCATCATCAGGCATGCGACGACTTTTAGACACAAGATGATTTTTCGCGGTATTAATAGAAATTCGATACAACCACGTATAGAAAGCACTATCCCCACGAAAATTCTTGAGACCACGATAAGCCTTAATGAATGATTCTTGTGCTACATCCATAGCAATATGCGGATCATGGACGTAACGAGTCACAAGGTTAATCACTTTTTGCTGGTACTTTAGAACCAATACATCAAAAGCGGATTTATCCCCTGATTGAACCCTTCTTACTAATTCTAAATCTGTTTGACTAGCGCCCATTAGGGCCATCTCCTCTAAGGCAGTACAATTTTGATTAGCGGTTTAACAAACCACTTAAATCTACATCATACAATTATCGCCTTCACTTCTAAGTTATTTATGGTGAGTATGATAGTCTAATATAGGTATTGAATCCATGAATCTAACACTGGTATTCAAACAGCTTAAATTGAGCAGGTATTTTTTAAATACTCGCTTCGAACCTATAATGAACTCTTTAATTGTCGAGCCATTAAAATTCATGAGAAAACAGTATGTATGATGTATTAATCATTGGCAGTGGAGCTGCGGGTTTAACGCTAGCACTAAGTCTTCCAGAAACAATGAAAATAGCCATTCTGAGTAAAGAAGAACTTGATGAAGGAAGCACCATTTACGCACAAGGTGGGATGTCCGCTGTCTTAGATGAAAATGATTCTTTTGAATCACATATTGATGATACTTTAGATTCAGGAGCTGGGCTTTGTGTAGAAGCTACGGTCCGTCATGTCGTTGAGAATGGCCCTGATGCAATAGACTGGTTACTAAAAGCAGGAGTACCTTTTACTCGTGAAAAGAAAAACACCAAAGGCGCCGAAGGTTTACATTTAACACGCGAAGGGGGCCACTCTAATCGACGTATCGCTCACGCCGCAGACGCAAGCGGAAAAGCAATAGAAGACACTTTAGTTACTGCAATTAAGCTACGGAAAAACATCAGTTTATTTGAGCATAATATTGCTGTTGATTTAATTACCACACGAAAATTACAGCACATAGAGTTTCGTGATAATCGATGCATTGGTGCTTATGTACTCGATATTGATAAACAACAAGTTAATACTTTTCGTGCCAAATTTACAGTATTAGCTACAGGTGGCGCTAGTAAAGTTTATCTTTATACCAGCAACCCTGATGGTGCAAGTGGTGATGGTATTGCTATGGGTTGGCGTGCAGGTTGCAGAGTGGCTAATATGGAATTTATGCAATTTCATCCTACCTGCCTATATCATCCTCACGCGAAATCTAATCTTATTACTGAGGCTGTTCGCGGTGAAGGAGGTAGACTATTTCTCCCTGACGGCACACGCTTCATGAAGAATTTCGATGATAGATTAGAATTAGCACCACGTGACATTGTCGCTCGAAGTATTGACCACGAAATGAAGCGACTAGGTATTGATTCGGTATTTCTTGATATTAGCCATAAATCTAAAGACTTTATTCAAAACCATTTTCCCAATGTTTCTGCCATGTGCTACTCATTTGGTTATGACATGACCAAAGAACCTGTGCCAGTTGTTCCAGCAGCACATTATACCTGTGGTGGTTTAATGGTAGACCAAGCGGGACATACCGATGTAAATAATCTTTATGCTATTGGTGAAACTACTTTTACCGGCCTTCATGGCGCCAACCGTTTGGCCAGTAACTCTCTTTTAGAATGTGTTGTTTACGGACAATCCACTGCCAAAGATATAATTGCTCAATTTGATACGGTAAAAAACTGTGATGTAACAATTCCTGATTGGGATGAGAGTCGTGTCACTGATTCTGATGAACGTGTGGTGATTAACCACAATTGGGATGAAGTACGACGATTCATGTGGGATTACGTAGGAATTGTAAGAACCAGTAAACGATTACAACGAGCTCGTAACCGTATCGAAACGCTACTTGGTGAAATAGATGAGTATTATTCAAACTTCCGTGTAACTAGTGATTTAATAGAACTAAGAAATCTTGCAGAAGTTTCACGCTTGATTATTCGTTCAGCACAACAGCGCAAAGAAAGCCGAGGACTTCATTACACCTTGGATTATCCTGAAGCTGATCCAAAGCTGGAAAAAGTAAATAGTATATTAGATCCTATGTGGCGAAGCCGTTGATACAAAGTCTAGAAAATCAAATTTGAATTGAAATAAAAAAAGACCCCCCCTTACTTTTAGATGTTTCTTAAATATACTAAAAGTAGGGGGGTGTCTTTTAACTATATTCTTTTTGCTATTTAACCATTGTTTAACTTAACTACTGCCTAATAACATATCCCCAGAATAACCTTGATTCTCTAAAATTCTACGTAAACGTCTAAGTGCTTCCATTTGAATCTGACGAACTCGCTCACGAGTTAAACCTAATTCTTCACCCACTTGCGCCAAAGTAGAATTGTCATGTCCGTGCAAACCAAAACGTCGCACAATAACTTCCTGCTGCTTAGCTTCTAATTGATGTAACCAATCTTCAACCGAATTTGAAACTGCTTCGTCATTAATTGATTCAGACGGGTCTCTATCAGACTCTTCAGAAACAAAGTCAATTAAAGGATTGTTACCTTCTTTTCCGATATTGATATCTAAAGAACTTACTCTTTCACCATAATGTAATAATTTTTGAAGTTTCTCTGCAGGTTTGCCTAAAGCCTCGGCTACTTCAGCAACCGTTGGCTCAACTCCCGTTTTCTGCATTAATTCCTGCATCTTTCGATAATATTGATTAATTTCTTTATTAATATGAATGGGTAATCTAATCGTTCGCGACTGATTCATAAGGGCACGTTCGATATTTTGTCTTATCCACCAAGTAGCATATGTTGAAAATCTAAAGCCACGTTCAGGATCGAATTTTTCAACTGCATGAATGAGACCAAGATTGCCCTCTTCAATTAAATCAGGGAGAGGTAAGCCACGATTCATATACCGACGAGAAATTTTAACCACCAAACGAAGATTACAAACAATCATCTTCTTTCGACCTACTGGATCACCTTGGCGAGCCAAGCGACCATATTTAATTTCTTCTTCGGGCTTTAATAGTGGGGAGAATTCAATTTCTTTAAGATAAAGCTGAATTGCATCCAGCTCTTTTCTTGGTACAGCAGTCTTTTTTTGTGTACTTAATTTAGCAGACTCTAATGTCTCGTTAATTGAACTGACATTAGTTTTGCTAGGATTTCTTGTTTTGTTTATTTCTTTACTAGAAGTTTTAGGGGTTTTTACAGGAACATCTGGGGCGAAATGTTCAGATAGCATAAATGATCTCCAATCCATTGGAGACAAATAACAAATTGATTCTGGGGTTTGTTATTTGTCCGTCACAGCATCATTATTAGTAATAAAAAATTAATAATAATGATATTGCGTCTAACATCTACATTATCGATAGTGACTGAATGTACCTAAAAACAGTGTAATATTTACATTCAGCTTTGGGGGTCGATAAGTAGCACTTTTTATGGTTAGTTTTTCTTAACAAACAGTTAACTTAATCTAACTTAGTTGAACATATCACATAAAATACCTTTCTATCTAGCTCTTTTAACAGATATTTATTAAATATTGAATAATAGGTATAAATCCCAAACTTTCTTAGAAATAAAATAATATTTCCCATTATTTATATTTATGAACAAGCATCAGTCTAATGAAATTAAGTTGTCTCTAAACCATTTTGGTAAACTAACCCAAAAGTTTAATAGTCATTTATACTGTATTTATCTTATATAAATAAAACTACGTTCCTAAAAAATGAATATAAAACTAAGCTTAACCACCCTATTATTTTTCCACCTGTTATTTATAAACACAACCGCTAAAGCATTTCCTGCTAATAGTTTACGCCCTGGAGGCATTGGTGTTATTAGCGTAATTCCTTCAAATCAGCCAAAGCCTTTTGTTAGCTATAAAAAATCACCTGTTGCTTTAATTAAAGGCCAACAGAATTGGCTCGCAGTGATAGGTATTGCATTAGGTGATAAACCTGGTTCTCATGAAATAAAAATTAAAGACAATTCAGGAAAGACTAAAACTAAACGTTTTAATGTTAAAGCACATCAATATAAAACACAGCGATTGACAATAAAGAATAAAAATAAAGTTAACCCTAATAAGAAATCAAGCAAACGTATAGAGCGTGAGTATTTACTTAAACAAAAACTAAAGAAGACCTTTTCATCAAATACCCCAAAGATGAACTTTATAAAACCTGTATCAGGAAGAGATAGCGGTCGTTTTGGTTTAAGACGTACTCTTAATAAACAAAAGCGCAATCCTCATAGTGGTATGGATATAGCTGCACCTGAAGGAAGGAAGATTAAAGCAACCGAATCAGGAAAAGTGATATTTGTTGGTGACTTATTTTTCACAGGTAAAGTCATCTATTTAGATCATGGTAATGGCCTCATAAGTCTATATGCGCATCTAAGTAAGAGTCATGTAAGGCTAGGCCAGCAAGTGAAACGCGGTGAACTGATTGCAAGAGTAGGTAAAACCGGCAGAGTAACTGGCGCGCACCTCCATTGGACGGTCTACCTGAACGGTAATGCTGTAGATCCAGCCTTATTCATTGCAAATAATAAATAACTACCATTTATCCTCAAAAAATTGAATACGTAAGTAACTGATTTTATTAGCCTATAACCTATAGTCAGAAATAATTTGACAGTTTTATAGTCCATTCAGGTTTGATTCAGGCTTGTACGGGTATTCTAGATACAACTTCAGCAAGAAAGTCACTTTTCAAAGGGGTTTGTGGTGTGGCTTTTGTTGAACGGGGAAATCCAATACTCCTAAAAATAATAAAGAAGTCAAATACACTCATGACTCAATTACGGATTCCTCTTACAACTGCTGAACAAAGTCATTGTTCCATTAATATCGGCCGACTATTGGGGAGCTGAATTATCGGGCTAACACAATGACGGTTATCAATTTTACGGGGGTATTGTTGATGACCCATGATAAAGCGAGCTTAGGCTCGCTTTTTTTTAATGAAATTTTGTTATCCAATAAAAGAGATTTAATAGATCAAATATTCATGAATGTACTATTCAACACGCTTTGGAGGCATAGTAATGGGAGTTTTCTTTACACCATGCTCAACAGCCATTACTGCAGCAGTAATTCTAGAGCTAATGTTTAATTTACGAAGAATAGCTTTAACATGAAGTTTTACAGTACCATCAGAAATACCTAAATTCCTGGCGATCACTTTATTACTTTGACCTTCAGCTAATAAAGTAAGGATTTCAAATTCACGTGGTGTAAGAACAGCAAACGGATCTTCTTTTTCTTCGGGTTCATTATCCAAACTATCACCCTGCACTGCTCTTGCTAACACGGGCGCAAGATCGGGGGCCACAACTGTTTTACCCGCTAATATCTCCCTGATAGCGACAACCAATTCATCAGGCTCCATGTCTTTTAAAAGATAACCTTGAGCACCATTGCGTAAAGCACCAACTAAATCACTCTCATCACTACTTGTCGTTAACATCGCAATAGGTAAACTTGGATGAGCTTCTTTAAGTATTTTTAATACACTAATTCCGTCCATTTGAGGCATTCGCATATCTAGTAAAACAATATCTAAGGATTGTTCTGAAGCAATCTTAACGCCCTCAGAACCATCGCCTACATCAGCTACCACCTCTATATTTCGACGTGTTAATAGATCTCGCAGCCCTGCACGAAATAAGGTGTGATCATCAATAAGTAAGATTCGTTCATTCATATTAGTTTCGCTTCTTTTTTGAATATCATTTATAAAGATATATTTGCATGAGAAAGATTTATCGGAACTTCGAAATTGAGTTGAACTAAAGTTCCTTCACCTTCATCATCTTCGTACTGAACTTCTCCATTAATACGCTTAGCTCTCTCGCGCATTACAGACAATCCAATATGGTTTTCTGATATTATTTTTGCCTTTAATAAGTCTTCGTCAATACCAATACCGTCATCTTCGATCAATACACTGCAATTACCATCTTCGGTACTAATCATCAAAATACGCACATTATCTGCTTTGGCATGCTTTTTAACATTTGCTAGGGCTTCCTGGACAATCCGGACAACTTCAATTTCAATATCTCGATCCAAGTCCTTCAATTGCCAATTATGATAAAAGAAAACTTCGCTTCCTGTTTCAAGTTTAAAGCGTTCACTTAAACGTTCAACCGCTCTAACAACACCTTTACCATCAATTGGCGCGCGAAAATGCGTAATAAGACTGCGTAGTTCAGCATAAGCATTATCAATGATTTCTTCTAAACCGCCTAGCTCTTGCCAGATTATGCTTTCATCTATCTTGTCAGCTTGATGCATAGAATCATCAAGTAATCGTACTTTAATCCTTAAGGTTGCTAAGGTTTGTGCCAACGAATCATGCAACTCATGTGCCATTCTGGTTCGTTCTTCTATAATTGATAAGGTTTTCGCATCTTGTTCAACTCCTGCTTGCTCTATTGCCATACCAAGATGCTGACCAATGCTGATAAGCAATTCATGCTCACCTTCAAAGAATTCATGTTCTTTACGATGTACAAATAGATTATAAATCCCTAAGGTTTTATCTCGATACTGAAGAGGAATTGCCAACATTTCAATATCATCTTCATCTTCAAAGAATTTAGTCCCTACTATCAAACCACACTTTTTCACATCTGAGTTGATCAGGACACTTGCGTCTTTAAGGGCCTCCCCACATAAGCAATCTGGCAAAGGTAATGTATCTTCGAGCTCGATTATTTCATCACTTAAACCAATACTGGCAACTAAACGCATTTGATCATCTTTATCTAACAATCTTACCGTAGCTGCTTTTGCTTTAACGACGGAAGTTAATGTATATAAAAAGCTCTGTAATAAGTCTTCTAAATTATTGGATTTATTGATAGTTCTTGAAACATCATAAAGAACATCTAAGAAATATTTTTTTTGCTCAATTCTTTCGGCTTGTCGCGTATAGCGCTGCTGTTCAAAGATAGAAAGAGACTCATAATCATCTGATATCTTATTAATAAGAAGCCGAATTTCTCCAGAAGGGCTTTTATCTCCTGACTCCATTCTTGAACTCAAGTCGCCCTTAATTAACTGGTTTGCCCATTGATTGATATCGAGACAGAACATCGTAAAGTGTCGCCACGAAAAATAAAACATTAGCAACAAACCAATACCAGAAATAAGTCCTAAAACAGTAATAATTGAAATTAAAGACTGAGAATTATTATTAGTATTGAGCAACCAAAGAGTTGTTAAACCAGTAACAGTAAACGTTAATAACAGTATGAAAAATACAATTTTACTTGTTACAGAAAGTTCGAATATTTTAGTTTGATTAGCCTTAGACATATCAGTTTGACTTATTAATTCTAAATAACAATTTGGCTAAAATCATTTAATAGGTGGTTTGAAATGTGGATCATTGGGGTTCAAAAAAACAATCTCTTGTTTACCTTCAATTTCGACAAAATCTATCTCCATACCGCCAATAAGAGGCATGCTTGCAGCATCAACGACAAAAGTGATACGTTTCTCATCAAAGGTTTTATCATCTTCATTAACGGTTGAATCAAAACCCATATTGTAATGAAATGAGCTGTCCTCTCTTACTTTAATCGCAATTCTAAGAGGTACTTCTACATCACCCATTTCATCTAATGAGATTTTAATTTGTTTAGCAGCAGCATCTGATACTTTAATCATAATTCAACTTTATTAATTTAAGCTAAGCTTTAACTCTAACATTATTAATGCTTAACTTAGTGTTTACAACGTAGTTCTTTTTACGATTTTTATTTTTACGCACAAATTCAACAAACCGATTTGCCCACGGAAAAGCATATGTATGACGTATATGCGAGTAATTCGCCAATAAGTTTTTATAAACCCAACCGTCGTGTTCTCCCGTAATACCAACACCACGAGTTACTTTAAAAGCAAACTCTCCTTTCTCAGTCAGACTTTCTTTTAATTGGATGTCTTTCTCAGAAACACTTTTCAAGGAAGAATAATGAAACTCATGCGCATTAATAGTATGTAATGATGGTGAAATGATATTGTCTACTTTTGGAGAATCATTATTATCGTAACTTTTATCCCATGGCATTTGGCTTGTCTCTAACAAATTAACATAGCCCCTACCTTGAGGTTTTTTGTTCATTTGCGCAGTCGCAGGAATAATTCCGACCATTTCAGCCGATTCATTTTTCCAATGAATAGACTCACTCAAATACATTAACCCACCGCATTCAGCATAAGTTGTCAAACCTGATTCAATAGCATCATGAACACTCTCTCGCATGCTCTCATTAGCTTCCAGCTCCTTCATTTGAGTTTCTGGAAAACCACCACCAATAAATAGGCCATCTAAATCATTAGGTAATTCAACATCTGTTAACATATTTATTGAGACTAACTCAGCACCAGCATTTATTAATGCCTGTTTATCGTCAGTATAATAAAAACCAAAAGCAGAATCTTCACAAATACCGATACGAACTACTTTGTTGGAGCTAATCTTTTGTTGCTTGGTATTAACAACTAATGATTCATTCAGCTGTAATAATTCAGGAGCTGTGTTAGAGCAATCAATCACCTTTGATAGGTCTACTGAACCTGTTACAAACTGAGCGATTTCGCTTATTCTATTTTTTGCATCTTTAATTTCATTACTAGGCATCAAACCGAGATGTCGTTCAGCTAAATCCATACTTGCGCTTTTTCGTAATAAGCCTAATACAGGGATATCTGTGTACTCTTCTGTAACTGCGCGTAATTTTTGTTCGTGTCTAGCGCCACCACAAAAATTATAGATCACACCGGCGATATTAATGTCTTTATCAAAGGTTTGATAACCTAATAATAGCGGAGCAACACCACGTGTTACTCCACGCGCATCAATTATCAGAATGACCGGTGACCCAGTAAGTTTAGCCATTGCTGCATTACTGTCACTGCCATCTAAAGCAACGCCATCATATAAACCTTTGTTGCCTTCGATAATACTGATATCAGCATCGTTATCATAACGATTTAGTGTCTGAATAATTTCGTCGAATGACTGAGTATTAAAATCAAGGTTGTAGCATGATTTTTTATTATTCGGGCGGGAATTAATAGAACTGGCATTTGCCAACCAAAGTGGGTCAATATAGTCAGGACCTTTCTTAAAAGGTTGCACCTTTTTACCCTGCTGCGAAAGTGCCGCACACAAACCAACGGATAACGTTGTTTTACCCGATGACTTATGTGCTGCTGATATATAAATTCGACCCATTAGGGCAGTTTACACTATCAGCTAACCCTTATTTATTATCCCTAAAGGGCTATTAACTCTATCTCTTTGGGTTAGATTTAAATCACTTAGCTTCTAAAGCTACTCGACTAAATGTTATTCCATCCCAACCTGTCTGCATGAAATTACGAATATTCTGATGATCTTCACCGTCAGGATTTTGCAATACATCTTCTCTATAATAAGTACCAAAACAAGCAAGCGTTTGGCTAATCGTTAAACTATGTATTTGGGCAAAAGAAAATAATTTACAAGACCCTGAGTTTTCATTTTCGCTATTATCTAATTCACCATTTTTAAAGGCTGATGGCACGAAGTTGTATTCATTTTCTATGAGTTCCATCAATTCATTAAATTCAAGCACCTCAGGATTTTGATTTACTTTTTCTAGATATTCACTGGTATTCATTAGTATCCAATTTAAACAAAATAATCCATTAAATTAACATATTAATAATCACTTCACTGTTTATTTTTAGTATTTAAATGCTAATTGAAAATACAAACTTAATGATTTTAGTTTAGCTCTCAATCAATAAACTGCTTATAGCTATCCATGTATAGACTAGATTCTTTTATAATAAAATCTTCAAATTCTTTAGCCGC
>CALISP010000210.1 GCA_938041705.1 uncultured Cocleimonas sp.
GGAATTGCTTTGCGAACAGTGTGATCAAATACGAATACGTGATTTACGCCTGTTTTTTCTTTGATGAGTTGCTCGACTTCTTTGTAGTAAAAATCACTGGTCGATTCCTGATTATCAAAATCAATATGGTGTGGTTTAAACCTTGTTAGCTCAAAACCTTGTTTGTGAACGCTAAGTGTTTCTTTATCATTGTTAGATAAAGCGCGTGCGTCAGTAATCGAAGCGGGCATGAACTGATAAGCTTCATTATAGATTTGTGGCGTTTCTCCACCCGTGTAAATAACTTCAGGCTGAACTGTGGTATCAGGCTTTATGAAGTGTAAGTCAGCGATGATGTTTTTAGATGTCATAGCGTTTGTTCATTTGATGAAAAAAGCATTCCTAAATAGGTGATGGGTGCATTCTTAATCATTTTTTGACTGACAACTCTGACAAAATGCTGCCTCTGGTAAGATTGATAATCGCTTTGGCGAAATGTCATCACCGCATTCTTCACAAAAGCCATAGTCGCCTTTTTCAATCTTCGATAGGCCAATTTCAATATGTTTAATATTCTGCTGGGTTTGTTGCAGGGTATTATCAACAATTACCGCACGCTCTGTTTCTTCAGCGATTTCCCATAAGTCTCTGCAATGCGGTCGACGAATTGATTCGGCATCGTCGCTTGCTGACTTTAAAATCGCTTGTTGCTCTATTAGTTTTTTCGCTAATTCGTTTTTAAACTTTGAAGTATTCATTGTTTTAGCTTCCAATAACCATGCACTAAATTAGCGTAAACACTTGGCTTCTTGCTTGTTACATCTTGCGTGCTTTTTGCTGTACCGTCTTGTATCGGATCGTACATTTTAAACCTTAGGCTATATAGAGTTTAATACTATACTAGCATTTCAGGCGTCTATTCTTGATAGAAGTTGGGCATAAAGTAGAGAACTAATATGAATTCAATAACACTCTTAGCACTTGAAAAATTTCCTGATCAGCTTGAGCAATATTTTAATGCGTTTGCTGATAATAAAAGGCATTGGTCACCTGAGTCTTGGGAGGGTGTTCCGAGTGAATCGCTTAACGCCATTGAACAGATATGTCATGTGCGTGATGTAGAAATTGATGGTTATCATATCCGTTTTAATCGGATGTTAAGTGATTCTGAGCCAACACTGGATTCTCTTGATGGTTATGGCTTGGTCGAAGAAAAGAACTATGCGCAGGCTGATCCAAATCATGTGTTTAAAGAGTTTCGGGCTGCAAGAGTAGAGACGTTAGAGTTGGTAGAAAGCTTGAGCGAAACGCAATTAAAAAGAGCTGGGTTTTTTGAAGGTTACGGTCGATTAACTGTGGCTGGATTAGTGCATTATTTGTGTAGTCACGACCAACAACATTTATCTGGTTTGCAGTGGCTGTTAGGTAAAATTGAATCTAGTAATAGTTAGAGAACATTAGAATTTACTAAGAGATAGAACGTTATGGGCTTATTAAAAACAGCAAATATGCTTGTAGGTTACAAAGCTTGGTCGGATGAATTGACGTTTAATTCGCTTAAGGGAGTTTCTGATGAAGAGCTTTACAAAGAACGCATGTCATATTTTAAATCTATCGTTTACACGCTGAATCACATTTATGTGATCGATGATATTTTTAAAGCGCACTTAAGTAATGGCACTCATAGTTATACCTTCAGAAATACAGAGACTTGCCCTACGCTTGATGAGTTATGGTCGAAACAACAAGTGATGAATGCTTGGTATATTGAATTTGTTGCCAATCTCAGTAAAAAAGAATTGAAGAAAAAGATAACGTTTAAATATGTGGGAACGGGTTCTGGAACGATGTCGGTGAATGAAATAATTCTACATATTGTTAATCATGGAACGTATCACAGAGGTTTTGTGAGTGACATGATGTATCAAATACCTGCAGAAGTGCCGACTAATGATCTACCTGTTTATCTTCGTGATGTGCATATAGAGAAATAACTGATTAATTGAAGTTAAAAGATGGGATAGGAGATAAAAATAACGATGAATAAGTCAGATCAACAAATTAAAGATGAGTACGCTTCTTTGTTAAAAAAGGCAAAAATTGTTAGCGTTATTTTAGCGCTATTAATTGCACCGCGTCTTATTTTGAATTTTTCAAGCTTAGAAACTTTCTTAGGCTTTAACAACAATACCGCCCTTATCCCACTTGGTATTGGTGTAATTATTTGCGTTGCCTTTTATTATTTTTATTGGCGCTGCCCGGCGTGTAATAAATTGCCAGGCGATAGCTGGTCACGCACTACGTGTAAAAACTGTAGTGTTAAATTGAAATAATGTTAATTGAAGTAACTCCAGTTATAAAAAGGACGCCTTATTTATAAAACGCTTCGACTGTTCCTTTCATTTTCATCATTAGTGGTTGTCCACGACGGTCTAAGGCTTTTGCAGATGAAACTGATACCCAACCTTCACTGATGCAATATTCTTCGACATCGTTACGCTCTTTGCCGTTAATTCGAATACCAATCTCGTGTTCGAAAATTTCTTTTATATGATGTGGGCTTTTAGGATTTCCCGAAAGACGATCAGGTAAAGTTGGTTTTGATTTAGAGTCGGACATGTTGTTTACCTGAGTTAAATTAAATAGAGATACGCTATTGTAGATGCGATTGTAAATAATATAAACCTAGCGCTCAAGAACTGCGACTCAAAGATTGGATAAATCATTAGAAAAGGGTTAAAAGTGGGGGGTTGTCTTTTCACTCTCATTTATACTCACTTTCTAAAACCCTTAAGGCAAACCCTTTATGTTTTTATTGGAAAAGTTAAAGCAGTTCATTGTTAGGCTGTTTGGTTTAAGCGATTACGCTGTCGATATAGAACCTCTTAGTAATGAGTTGCGCATCTATTTATCTCAAAATGTATCTTTTTATGCTGCTTTAAATGATGCAGAGAAGCCTTTATTCGAGCAAAGAATTGGCCTGTTCTTACAAACCACTAAAATAGTCGGGCATGATGTTGAGGTAACTGAACAGGATGAGTTGTTGGTTGCGTCTGCCGCTATTATTCTCGTGTGGCGATTTCCTGATTGGTATTATGTGAATCTTCATACGGTGTCTTTGGTATCGGGTTCATTTAATGAGCATTCTGAATTTGGTCAGCCTGATTCGCGTATTCAAGGCATGGTCGGAACAGGCGCAATGAAAGGTCAGATGATTTTAAGTCAGCCAGCTTTGCGTTATGGGTTTTCGAATGATCGGGATAAGAAGAATGTAGCCTTGCATGAGTTTTCACATTTATTGGATGTAGTTGATGGGGGCTTAGATGGATTTCCTGAGCGTTTATCGAGTCATATTCATGCTTTACCCTGGATGGACTTAGTCAGAAAAGAAATGGGTAGAATCCATAATAATGATAGCAATATAAGAGAGTACGGCGGCACGAATCCTTTAGAATTTTTTGCAGTTGCCACTGAATATTTTTTTGAAAGGCCAAGCATGCTATGCCGTAAGCACCCTGAAGTTTACGAGGCGTTAAAATCATTCTATCGCCAAGATGTTGCTGCGATTAAAAAAGAGATTAAACCCAGAAAGAAATCGCCTTGCCCTTGTGGCAGTGGCAAGCGTTATAAACGTTGTTGTATGGTTAGTTCATGATTAGAAAATGCTTAAGAGTTTATTTTTGGTTTATCTGCTTGTTCATTGCTGTATATACAATTTTCTATTTTGACGATGGTGTTCCATTAGAGTTTTTGGATTATGTTGATTGGGTTTTCACCCTTATTTCATTGTCTGGCGTTTATGCTTATTGTTATTCGAAGCCTTTCTTAAGCATTATGTTTTGGAAAGTGTTTCTTGTGCTATTGATAATATGGGATCTATTTTTTGTCTCAACTGCATTTACTGAAGATACTGAGGTCTATTCAGGAGAGTTTGGTTTAACTGTTATTGTCGTCTTTGCTTGTTTGTATATTTTCCTTTTGGTTCCAAGCTACATCGCCCTCTATCTGCTTCCAAAAGAGTTTGATGGTGATGACTCTTACAAGATGGAAGCATAACTATTGTTCATAAAGTGACGGGGTGTATAAAAAGCTCGTTTCTTAACTCAGTGACGAAAGATTTTACTCTTTCTTTACTATTGATCTCGTATGGTTTTATTCTGTTAGATGCTGTATTTTTTGTACTATGTTATGCAAGATCAAAGTGGTTTAGTTGTGGGAATGGAAATGAATATTGAGATTGAAATCAACGGTGTAATAGAAGAGTCTGAAACGATTGATCTATACCGGGCGAATGAATGGTCTTCAGCAGAAAGGCCTGATCTATTAATGCCTGCTTTGCAAAACGCACATACACTTGTGACTGCACGAAAATCTGACGAACTTGTCGGTATTGGGTATGCTATATCAGATGGACACCTAGTTGTTTATTACCCACATATGCTTGTTCATCCTAATTATCATGGTCAAGGTATCGGCCGGAAAATGATGGATGCGATGCAGTCTGTTTATAGTGATTTTCATATGCAAATGCTAACCGCTGATGGAGAAGCAATTGAATTCTATAAGGCATTAGGGTTTGAGCGTGCTGGAGTAACAGAACCTATGTGGGTATATTCAGGTTCAGAACATTAATGCATGATAAAAGATACGCATTACAAACAAGTCCTTAATTGAAACTTAATATGAGTAAATCTACGTATGCGTAAGTCAATCAAAGCGGTTTTGTTATCGGCCCTCGTGTTTCCTGGTACGGGACATTTTTCAGTTAAAAAACCTGTTCACGGGACGTTGCTTGTGGGGATAACACTTGTCTGTCTTTATTTTTTAATCTCAAAAGTTTTAGAGATTTCACAAAACTTAAGTGCCAAGATTCAAAGTGGTGAAATGGCTTATGATGTCGATAAGATAACTCAGACGGTAACTGAAAAGCTATCAGGTAGTGATTCTCAAGTGATCAATATTTCGGCTCTTGTGATCATCATTTGTTGGATTTTTGGCGTCATCGATTCATTTAGAATTGGCCTGAAGCAAGATAAAATTCAATCGAGTAAATAGTAGTTTAGAGAGAAAGTTCTATGTCAAAGAAAGTCGTAAAGTTTGAATACGAAAAAGAAACAAAAAACAGTGTTCGTTATAAGGAAATGCCTGATGAAGGCACTGCGCCTATTGTAGGCTCTTTGTATGTTCAAAAGTGGTTTGCAGGTAGTTGCAAGAATATTGAGATTACGATTGATAAAAAAGACTAACTACGACAAATAGAGTAAAAGTCGGGGGGTGTCTTTTAGACCTGTTCTTTAAGATCTGGCTATAAGTTTATTAAGTGAGATTCTGCCTAGACTTCTCATTTTTAGAATTACATTTGATGGAGATAAATTGATATCCATAGCGCCATTTATTAAGTGTAGCGATATAAAGAGCTCACTAGATTTTTATACGAATCTTTTAGATTTTAAAGTGCTTCAGGCACCTGACCCCGATCCTGAATCGTTTATGTCTATGTACGCTTATTTAAAAAGAGAAGATAGCGATGTCCATCTTTCTCAACATGCTGGTGATGGTGCTTTCGGGAATGTCATTTATATTAAGGTCAATAATATTGATGATATATATAAGGGGTTTGTTAATAACGGGTTAAAAATACAAAACCTGTCAGGCATATCAATGGAAATTACAGAACAAACCTGGGGCATGACAGAGTTTTATGTAACTGATCCAGACGGAAATCACATAAGGTTCGGTGAGCAGATTACTGAATAGTTCTAAAATTAAATTTTAAATACTGTCTTTGCTGAGATAAACCCTGTGTCACTTGAAAACCATAAAAATATTATT
The DNA here is from genome assembly GCA_938041705.1 of uncultured Cocleimonas sp. GTDB lineage: Bacteria > Pseudomonadota > Gammaproteobacteria > Thiotrichales > Thiotrichaceae > Cocleimonas. The sequence continues at coordinate 5,812 of CALISP010000210.1, forward strand.
CGAAATTACATTCGCGCCAAGGATGACAACAAGCCTCTTCTAATGGAGCAAGTATTTACAGAGTCAGCTACTTTAGAGATGGAAGTGAAGACAGACAACATCTCTTTTCCACCTGATACTGTTAGCCTAAAAGCAATTACTGATGTTTTAGTTAAAAATTTTAGTCAGACTTATGAGAACGTTTATACCTTTTGCCTGTCTGATTCTTTTAATAATAATGTAAATTCTATTCCCAATACGGTGTCTTGTGATTGGTTAGTTTGCATGACTGAAAGGGACGGCGGGAATGTTCGAGTAGGATCTGGTAGATATGATTGGCGCTTTAATGAGCAAGGTAATAAAGCGAATCATTTAATTATCACCATTGAAAAGATGCTCATACTAGTGCCTGCACACACTGAAAAAATATTTGAATGGGTAAAAAAACTACCCTATCCGTTTTGTGATTCAGAAAAAATGTTCGAATTTATACTCGACTTGGATGTATTGGATTCGATAATAAAAGATAATCGATCCGGAAATAACTGAGTCAATGTTGAAGCGATGCGATGTCTATCCAAAGGGTAATAATTGCAATACCTCTTAAAAGTAGGGGGGTGGCTTTTAAAAGACAAAATTAATACCTCTTACGTCACTAAGTATTAGCTACATAAGGAGAGATTAAATGAATGTTTCAAAT
>CALISP010000211.1 GCA_938041705.1 uncultured Cocleimonas sp.
ACTGTTACTGTTTTTAGTATTGTTATTCATATTATGTAAGTAGATCTTCATTACTCAAAATAGCTTTTAAATGCTTTCTAGCATAGAACATACGAGTTTTAACCGTATTTTCCGAAACATCTAACATCTCTGAAATTTCTCTAATTGAAAGTTCGCGAAAATAAACAAGTTCTATTACTTCTCTATGTTTTTCGCTTAATTTCCCAATGCTATCAACTAATTGATCGTCTCTTTCAGTGATGACCATTTCTTCTTCAGGAAGAAGATCTGTATCCTCAATATTTAATTGTTCAAAGTTATCATCTTGTAAAACTTCTCTATTCTTTCGCAAGTATCCAATCACGCGGAATCTAGCTATTGAATGAATCCAAGTTGAAGGTTGTGATAAACCAGAAAAACTACCCGCTGATTTCCAAACCTCAATCATTGCTTCGTCAGCCATATCAGCTGCTAATGCAATATCATTTTTCAACATTCGACTACAAAATTTAATCAGCCTTGGTTGAAAAATTTTGTACAACTCAGTGAATGCATCTCGTTCACCTTCAGCAATCTTTTTTAACAATAGTGCATGATGTTCAGCGCCATTATTTTCCGATTGCTTATTGCTATTATTCTCTGCATTCATTTACTAAGTGATCTCTATCAAAAAAATGTTCAAAAAAAGTTAAAAAAATTACAAATAAATTATTCATGCATAATTTAGCACAAATATATGAACCTTTATCAATTCAATTGCTACTTACATACGCGAGACGATAATTTGAGGCTTTTTTGCCTTTAAAACCTTTATTTATAGCGTATCGCTAACAATTTCAGAGGATAACTTATTAAAAGTTATTTTCAAAACCGACTCCCTCGCAACTTTAGCGGACTTTATGTCCGCTTTTTTTTGCATAAAATAAATTTCAGCTTACAATGTTCAAAATTCTTTGAGCTATTCTTCATGCAAACTTCAACTCACACAAATACCAGTCTTGGATTCGTCATGGATCCAATTAGCGAAATAAATGTAAAAAAAGACAGCACCTTTGCGATGATGTTGGAAGCACAACGAAGAAATCATGTTGTTTTTTACATGACTCAATCAGACCTATTCTTAAAAGGCGATACAGTTTACGCGAATATGTCTGCCGTAAAAGTAATGGATAACTCAGATAAATGGTATGAACTAGAAGAAGCACAAGTCAGGCCATTACACGAGCTTTCGTGTGTTTCAATGCGAAAAGACCCACCCTTCGACATGGAATACATATATTCAACATATCTTTTAGAGCTAGCTGAACAAAGAGGATGTCTTGTTATTAATAAACCCTCTAGCGTTCGTTCCGCTAATGAAAAGCTCTTTACTGCATGGTTTCCTGGCTGTGGACCGGAAACATTAGTTACCAAGGATATGGCTCGACTGAAAGCATTCCATGAAGAATTAAAGCATATTGTGGTAAAACCCTTAGATGGAATGGGCGGCTCAATGGTCTTTCAAGTCCGTGAAAATGATGCAAATAGAAGTGTCATTCTTGAAGCTATAACCCAGAACGGAACCCAAACTGTCATGGCTCAACGCTTCTTACCTGAATTTAAAGATGGTGATAAACGTATATTAATGATTAATGGCAAACCTTTTCCACATGGTTTATCCCGAATACCTGCCGAGGGTGAAAGTAGAGGTAATCTAGCAGCTGGAGCAGCTTCTGAAGGTAGAGACTTAACTAAACGCGAATTAGAAATCTGCGAAATTGTGGGCCCAAAATTAAAAGAAATGGGCCTAATGTTTGTTGGTTTAGATGTGATTGGCGATTATTTAACTGAAATAAATGTCACTAGTCCAACCTGTATTAGAGAACTTGATACTATTTACTCCGCCAATATAGCTGGCTTATTAATAGATGAAATAGAGAAGGAATTAGTAGGGAAAGCATCATGAATACACGTGTTAAATGGCTAGATAATATGAGTTTTGTAGGAGAATCAGCCAGTGGTCACTCAGTAGTCATGGATGGTCCACCTGAATCTGGCGGACGAAATCTTGGTGTACGCCCTATGGAAATGTTATTACTGGGTCTTGGTGGATGTTCTTCATTCGATATTGTCTCAATGCTAAAGAAAGGCAAACAAGATTTAGTCGATTGTGAAGTCGAAATTAGCGCCGAGCGTGCAGAGTCTGAACCCAAAGTATTCACTAAAATTCATATGCATTTTATTATTTCAGGAAATGATTTATCAGAAAAACGAGTAAAAAGAGCTATAGAACTGTCAGCAGAAAAATATTGCTCTGCTTCTATCATGCTTGGTAAAACCGCTGAAGTGACTCATGACTTTGAAATGCGCCAAGTTTAATTATATTACTTCTCTTCTTTTTATTATTCATCTCATATAACACTACAAGTAAGAATCTAATTTTCCCACACATTTGATTAGTTTTAAAATATTCATGAGATTTAAATCAGATGACAGGTTAGTCCTAAATTTGATGAAAATACTCATTTAACCTATAATCGCCTCGCCAATAAAAAACCAAAACAATAAACGGCACTATTAAGGGATTTAGATACTAATGAAAATTTTTCATCAGATAGGCCTTTGCCTACTTTTACTAAGTATGCAAACCACTACTTTTGCAGCTAATAAAGTTCATGATAAACAGCTACTTCAAGCCTACGATGTTCTTTTTAATAAATCTGTAAAAAAAATCGCTACCGCTAGAAAAAACATAAGCAAGAAAACTGCCGCTAAAAAGCCAACTCAAAGAACACCACAAATCAATGCGACGCTAGTTGCAAAAAAACAAATTAATAAAAAGTATAAATGGGGTGGTACAAACCCATACACGGGCTTTGATTGTAGCGGATTAATGCAATACGCATACAAGGCTTCTAAAGTTCACTTACCAAGAACCGCAGCTGCTCAATACAAACATACAAAGCGTGTTTCGATGAAAAACCTAAAGGTAGGTGATTTAATCTTTTTCCACACACGTAGAACACGCGCTAGAGTAAATCATGTTGGAATTTACCTAGGCGGTGGGAAATTTATTCATGCCCCTCGAAGAGGAAAGCTAGTTTCAATTACTGACTTGAACAGCTATTGGCGAAGAAAAGCAGTAGGTGCAGGACGAGTATAGTTTAAAATGACACCCCCCTACTTTTGAGAGGTTTTCTTAATATCAAACACAAACCACTATTTTATTTTAGCAATGCCTTATTTCAATTAAATAGTGGATACAGCTTAACTATTCAGTAGTTGTTTTTTCTTCCGTAACGGGTTCTGTAACCTCCGTTGATTCTTCAGTAGATTTTTTTTCACCAGTCTCAGTCGACTCACTAGTTTCAGGTTTTGTGGTATCTGTACTTATATCTCCTGCATTTTCAGTAGCTTCTTTCTCTTCAGTTTTTGTTGCAGGAACTGCTTCCGTCGTAGCTTCAGAACTTTCAGTTGAAGCAGTCGTTTCCGCATTTAATGGTATACCTAAATTCATAGCATTACCTTCAACAGCAGGACGCAAAACCATAAGTACAAACACTGCCGTTGCTAAAGCAGCAAAAATAAGCATACCAACTGTATTACTTGAAGATTTCATTTTAGAGTCCTTTGTGTATGTTTCTGATTAATCTTATCATTGTTGTTCACACTGCTTAGTAGTGTAAACGCAGAGATAAGTTTTAAATATTTAAGTCGTACGACTTAGAGAGAAGTTAGCTAATTCGATTAAGGCCGTTTTAAATTCATTATCACTTAAAATACTCAAACTCTGATTAGCCAGTTGAGTTTCTCTTTTAGCAGCTTCAATCGTATATTCTAGCGCTTGCGTCTTATCAATGACTTTCATTACTTCATCAATATAATCAAGTCCACCTTCTTCGATTGCGCTTCTTATGAGAGCAGCATCTTCAGCTTCATTATTTTCTTTACTAGTGCGCATGGCATAGATTAAAGGAAGTGTTGGCTTACCTTCAGCCAAATCATCTCCTACATTTTTCCCCATTTCATCACTATCAGCAATGTAGTCGAGAATATCATCTACTAACTGAAAAGCAGTTCCTAAATGAACACCATATTGAGCTACAGCTTTTTCCTGCTCTTCAGTAAGACCAGCAAGAACAGCTCCCAGTTGACAAGCTGCTTCGAATAATTTCGCCGTTTTAGAATAAATAACCTCAAAATAACGCTCTTCACTGGTATCAGCGTCATTTATATTGAGAAGTTGAAGAACCTCACCTTCTGCAATTGTATTGGTTGTTTGAGCCATAATACTCATCACACGCATTTCATTGACATCGACCATCATCTCAAAAGCACGTGAATATAAGAAATCACCGACTAAGACCGCTGCTTGATTACCCCAAACATTATTAGCTGTTTCTTTACCACGACGCATATCAGATTCATCAACCACATCGTCATGCAGTAAGGTAGCCGTGTGTATAAACTCAACTATCGCCGCAACATCTACATGCTTTTCGCCCTGATATCCACAAGCTCGCGCCATTAACAATGCAAGCATCGGGCGCAATCGTTTGCCGCCACTATTAATAATATAATTGCTTAATTGATTAACCAGAACCACATCTGATTGGAGTCTGAGGGTGATTAGAGCATCCACAGCCTTCATATCATTTTCAGCTAATGCTTGTATTGATTTGTAATCCACGCTTTTTTATTTACTCTTAATTTTATTACGATATATAGAACAGCGAATGCTAGGTAGATGAAGCTTAACTGTCAAGTTTCATAGCTAAAAACATAAGGCTAAAATGTGATCGTTAACCAGCTTAATAAGTAGATTAACGTTTGACTAACGATCAAACTGATTGTAGAATCTCGCGGCTTAAAACTAATTACTAAGTGGTTGAACATCCTAGCTTCAACTACGATGTCTTACAGTCTTTTTATATCGTTATTATAAACAGTACTGCAAGACATACACTATAGAATAGAGGTTATTCAAATGGCTCATAAAAAAGCAGCGGGTAGTACTAGAAACGGTCGCGATTCAAATGCAAATCGACTTGGTGTTAAACGCTTCGGTGGCGAAACAGTAAGAGCGGGTAACATCATCGTTCGTCAACGTGGCACTCACTTCCATCCTGGTACAAACATGGGTTGTGGCAAAGACCACACTTTATTTGCAAAATCTGATGGCGTTGTACTTTTCGAAGTAAAAGGCCCGAAGAACCGCAAATTTGTAAGTATTGTAGCGGCATAAGTTAAAAATTAACAAAATAATAGCTGAGAAGTAATTCTTAATATTATTTAAAAAAGCTCCGCTAGTCGGAGCTTTTTTATTGCTCTTTTTTCTGGAAGAAATCTTTTAATCGAATCTTTCCTAACATAATCAGATAAACTCAAATCATGAAATTTGTAGATGAAGTCGTAATTACCGTAAAAGCTGGCGATGGCGGCAATGGCTGTGTCAGTTTTCGCCGTGAAAAATATATCGAATTCGGTGGTCCTGACGGTGGTGACGGTGGTGATGGTGGAAGTGTTTACCTTCAAGCAAACAAGGGATTAAATACCCTTGCTGATTTCCGTCATGTACGCTTTTACGAAGCAGGTCGTGGCGCGAATGGTTTTAGTCGCAACATGACTGGAGCTAAAGGCGAAGCCAAAATTGTACAGGTACCTATCGGCACAATGGTTTATGTTGAAGAAACTGGCGAGCTAATTGGCGATCTGACTAAAGACGAAGAAATGATAAAAGTAGTTCAAGGTGGTTATCACGGCCTAGGTAATCTACGTTATAAAAGTTCAGTTAATCGTGCCCCACGCCAATCAAAACCCGGTTCTGAAGGCGAAACACGTGAATTACGTTTAGAAATGAAAGTACTGGCTGATGTAGGTCTACTCGGTTTACCCAATGCAGGTAAATCAACGCTAATAACAAGCGTTTCATCGGCACATCCAAAAATTGCAAATTATCCGTTTACTACTCTCTACCCAAACCTTGGCGTAGTGAAAGTCGATTCTTATCAAAGTTTTGTTATTGCTGATATTCCAGGAATTATCGAAGGTGCAGCAGAAGGTGCAGGTTTAGGCATTCAATTCTTGAAGCATCTTTCGCGTACCAGCTTACTGTTACATTTAGTAGATGTTGCACCGATGGATGATTCAGAAGACCCTGTTCATGCGGTTAAAGTTATCGAAAATGAATTAAAAAAATTCAGTGATGAATTAGGTGAACGCGAGCGGTGGTTAATTTTAAATAAAATTGATTTACTACCGGAAGACGAACGCCAAGCGCATTGCGATGACATCATTAAAAGACTTAAATGGAAAGGAAAAGTCTTCATGGTATCTGCCGCAACGGGCTTAAACACTAAAGACCTGGTCAAAAAAATTATGCAGACAATTGATGATCAAGTCTATTTAGCGGAACAACAGGCAGAAGAAGACTTAACTGAAACTGCAAGAATGAAAGCTCAAGCAAAAGCCAATAAAGAAATGATGAAAAAAGACAAAGAATTAGACTAAAAAAATTCATAAAAACATGAATCGAACCGCTTACACACAACAGGCCAAACGCTGGGTAATTAAAATAGGGAGTGCTTTGCTTACTAAAGATGGCAAAGGCTTAGATTACACAGCAATGGCTGAGTGGACAAAACAAATAGCGAGTCTACGTCAGGAAAATATTGAAGTTATTTTAGTGTCATCAGGTTCAGTTGCCGAAGGCATGAGTCGCATGGGCTGGACTTCTCGCCCGACTGATTTAGCAGAACTTCAAGCTGCTGCCGCAATCGGGCAAACTGGCCTAATCGAAGCCTATCAAAGCGAATTCCAAAAATACCAAATCCAAGCAGCGCAAGTACTACTCACACACGATGAAGTCAGCAATCGTAAACGCTACCTCAATGCCCGTAACACTCTTCGCGCCTTGTTAAAATTTAAAGCGCTACCCATTATTAATGAAAATGATACGGTCGCACTCGAGGAATTACGCCTTGGAGACAACGATACACTCGCCGCCTTGGTCGCGAATCTCACCGAAGCCGATTTACTTTTGATACTCACCGATCAACAAGGCCTATTCACTAAAGACCCACGTCACAATGACGATGCACAACTTATCAGCGAAGAATCTGCCAGCAACACTGATTTACTTTCATTTGTGGGTGAGATTGCCACAACTCTAGGCAGTGGCGGCATGGCAACCAAATTAATAGCCGCACAACGAGCTGCAAAATCTGGTTGCGCAACGATTATCGCTTCAGGCAGAGAAGACGGCGTGATCTCTCGTATTGCCAAAGGTGAAACTATAGGTACATTTTTAAAGCCTGACGAATCTCAACTCAGTGCTAGAAAACAATGGATCGCCAGCCAAGTACAAGCTGGTGGCTCTTTAACACTTGATAGCGGGGCTAGTAAGGCCATTCAAAGCCAAGGCACCAGTTTATTACCGATAGGCGTAGGAAGCGCGTCAGGTGAATTTAAACGTGGTGACGTTGTAGATTGTAAAAACCCTGAAGGTAGAGTGATTGCTCGTGGGTTGGTAAATTACTCTAGTGACGAAGTATCAAAACTATTCAAACAACCCAGCAACAAGATCAGTGAAATTGTAGGCTATGCGGGCGATACTGAGTTGATCCATCGTGATAACCTGGTTGTTTTGTAATACAACAATTAGACATCAAATTCACAAGAAATAGTTGAAATAATGACACCCCCCTACTTTTAGGCCTTTTGTACTTCATTTCGCCTCAGTTATTTTTTTCCTCACGAAAACAGCATCTATGTTCTCTGTATCTAATTCCATAACTCAAAATAAAAATAAAAACCAGTTACACCCTCCATGTCATCTAACTGACACTTACCTTTAGTTATATTTGCGATAATCCACATATGCTTATCTGAATTTATTCTAGGGAGTTATACCAATCGAATAGGCC
>CALISP010000212.1 GCA_938041705.1 uncultured Cocleimonas sp.
GACTCGAATCTAGAGAAAGAAGCATTGAAGGTTGGTATGAGTTAACTTGGCAAGACGTTCTTAAAATTAAGCAGCAATACGAGCCATTTCAAAAGTCACGGTTGATATTAGACTCTGTAAACAGTCTCAATGAAAATACCATTAAAGCATTGGAATATGTTAGTGAGTAATACTTGTAACAAGTTGCTTAAAACTAAGCATTAAAATCGGATGACCCTAAAATGAGGGATTGTATCGATCTACCTAGCATTGATAGAAATAACCTTTCCCTTTGGTTTAATTTCTTTATTTTTAAGAGAATCTAAAATAACAATATCCTCTTTATTTGATTGTATAGATTTTCGCTCTGAAATTCTGTTGGCATTACCAGAACTATTTTCAATAATACTCTCGTAAAACCCGAATTTTTTACCCAATAATGCAGTACCTTCATGAGACAAATGACCTTCATCTCTGAACAGATAAGTTGAGTCAATATGCGTATTGCATTCATGCTTTTCACACATGTAATCGTCTAAGCGAACAATCTGATATTTATCTTCTATCGTTTCTAAAAACTTATAGACAATTTCTCTGATATCTAACATTTTATCTTTGTTAAAGTTACAAGCATTGAGTTCTTTTCCCTTCCATTCTGCTCGAGTAAGGCAGCGACCTAAGTTTGTGCCATTGGCAGGTGGTGGGGAGAATACTATAGGCTTTATTCCCATATTAACTAGTGCTTCTAAGGTGTTTTCAAATTCAGCCGTTATCAATTCAATGTTCGCGGACATTTGCTTGCCACTCTTGAATAACACTTCTGAATCATTAGATAGATACTGTTCAAATGGTGATGAAAGCACTGCATATTTCACGCTGTTATTTTTTTCTAACCACTGCTTTACTTGCATATTAAAACCAAGGCATTCCTTCGCCCAACTAACGGGATAACCTGGTTTTACTATTGGAGCGATGTTTAAGAAAGGTCCACAGACATACTTTGTCATTTGAATGATTTTTGCATCAGGTTTTGATGCCATGATGCCTTTGACTAAATGCATCGCGTAAGAATCACCCCAAATCATAATCTCTGGTTTATCACTGGTATTACATTTTTCTGATAAGGTAAAAGTCTCGGTACATTCAAGATCTAAACCTGCGTTAATTCTCCAACGTTGATCAATAGACTTCATAGTCACGTTGCTTTGGGTTGCTCTTTGTTCAAAGCCATTCGTAACAATGCCAGAGGCACCAATTGCGATAAAAGCAACTGTAGCTACAGCGGCTGAAGTGAAAATTGTTTTTCGCTCAAATTTACCTTTAGTTCTAAAAGGTTGCTCAATGAACCGCCAACTAAGATAAGCCAGAGGAATAGACATTAGTGTGAGTGCTGACAAAACCATGGTGCTAGGCTGATAGAAGCTACCATGACGGGCAAATGCGAGAAGCGGTTGATGCCACAGATAAATACTAAAACTAATTAAACCTAATACAACCAATAGCTTAGAGCTTAAAAATCTACCCACCAGTGTTTTTGATGATGCAAACAGAATGATTAGGCCTGCTCCCAGTGTTGGTACGAGCGTATATAAACTTGGGAAAGGCGTCATTTCGTCAAACATAAATACAGCATAGGCAATCATCAGCAAACCGATTAAACCCAATGCTTCACTTAATAATTTGTTTGGTAGAACCTCGGTATTTTGACGAAGTAAGTAGAAAGCAATCAGAGCGCCAATCGCGAGTTCCCATAAACGTGTTGGTAACATAAAAAAGTTTGCAGTAGGTTTGTTATAAGCTCCCCAATGTGACGCTGCCAAACTTATTATTGCTAGAACTAATACCGTACTTAATATCCAACGTTTGCGAACCTTCCACATGACCATTAAGAAGATCGGGAAAAATATATAGTATTGCTCTTCAACCGCTAAACTCCATGTATGTAACAGTGGCTTTAGCTCATTGATTTCTCCCCAATAACCTGACTCCGTCCAAAACAGTAAATTTGAAGAGAATGTAGAAACTGCAATCAAGCTTTTTGAAAAGTCTTTCATATCCGTGGGTAGTAACCACATCCAAGCGAAAGGCAATGAAACAAGCATTACAAAGAATAATGCTGGGAGAATCCGTCTTGCACGTCTCTCATAGAAGTTAATAAGTGAAAAAGAGCCTTCTTGAATTTCTGACAAAATAATCGTCGTAATCAAAAACCCACTGATTACAAAAAAGACGTCTACGCCAACATAACCGCCGCTGAGGAAATCGATACCAGCATGAAAGAATATGACAGGTAGAACAGCGATAGCTCTTAAGCCATCAATTTCAGAACGATGTTGCATTTAGAGATGCTTCATTAAAAATATTTCATTATATTTATTATTCGAAGTCCTAATAATACTAGGATTTATTGGTTTTTTTTATTTCAGATTATAGTTATTATCAAATGAATGTTGGCTGAATAAACCGTCAAAGTAATCAAGGCTGATTTTTTTAAAAGACACTCCCTACTTTTTATCGGTTTTTTAGTTTTTCGGTCATAATCTAAACAATTTATAATTTTAGTAAGCCATGGAGTAACTTATGAAATCAGCCGTACTCGTTATTGATATGCAACAAGGTCTTTGCGAAGAAGAAGGAGCATTTGATTGCCCGGCCGTTATAACAAGAATCAACGATGTCACGCATAAAGCCAGACTAGCTAAAACTCCTGTAATTTTTGTACAACATCAATCCGATGCCGGCTATCTTGAAAAAAACACAACTGAGTGGCAGCTCGCAGACGGACTAGAGGTAACTGTAAGTGATCTTAAATTAAATAAGACCACACCGGATGCTTTTCTTCGAACTAACCTCAGTGAATTACTTAATAGCCTTGAAGTTGAAAAACTATTTATTTGCGGCATGCACTCAGAGTTTTGCGTCGATACTACAACTCGACGCGCACTTTCCTTAGGGTTCCCTGTCATCCTGATCTCAGATGCTCACACATCTGCTGGAAATAAAGCAATCTCAGCACAACAGGTCATCGCACATGAAAATGAAACCTTAACTAATATTTCAAGTTTCGGACCTCGTGCTACAACCATCCCAAGTGCGGAAATTAATTTTTAACTTATTAGAATATAGGATTCTCCAAGACAATTAAGTTTTGTCCAATTGTTTAATAACCACATCATAAATCAAAGAGTGCCCGCGACTATTTGGATGTAATCCATCACTAAAGAGTGATTCAATATCGTTATTTTCAAATGCTGTATAGATATCTATGAAATCAAGATTTGCGTCAAAACAATGCTGCTTTATAGCTTCGTTATAGTTTTGTATTGATTGATTATCATAATTTTTTGTCCAATTAAGTCTCTTAGCCGTCTCCAAAACACTTACTTCGATGCAAGGTGCTAGACCAATAAAGACAATATTATTAGAAAAACCTTGGCAGCAGCAGTTATCTTTTTTAAGTTAGTTTTAAATTGTTGGTGTTCAACTCCACGCTTGTTTTCGTTTAAAAGCCATCCAGAGTCATTTGTGCCTATCGCAATAATAAACTGAATCTCTTTTACACCTGGATTCGGATTCAGTCTAGATTGAGTTTCCTCAACAAGCCGTTGAACTAACCCATGAGAAGTATCACTCGGTATACCTAAATTGTATGTAATTGTATAGTCATGAGGTAATGGTAAAACCGAACTATCAAAATGAGCACGAATTCGATTAGCCCACCCTCCTTATGAATCCCACTCTCCATAGGTAATACTGTCAACAAAAACAAATAATGTTTTTGTTGCAGGCATGCTGATTTATCCAAATTACTTATGATTATTAAAAGGAAAATAAAGTATTGATTAATACTTTATAGGACTAGAGTCTTAGAAAGGACACCCCCCTACTTTAAGCGATTTTATTCTTTCAAATATAAGATTAGCTAATTCGAATCAAAGTCTTAACCATTTCTTCCAACATTCCTTGAAAACGTTCAGAGTTTAACTGACCCTTCTCATCAAATGCTTCATGTGCAGTGCCGATAGCAAGTTGCTTGCCGACGGTATTTACACCAAGATTCGCTAATAATAATCGTAAAGGAACTAAAGCACGCATTGCACCTAGACCTCCGGGTGACGCACCTGCTATTGCTGCGGCTTTATTAGAATATGCAGCTAACGGTGTTTCGTTTTCTTGGTGCGCACGCGACAACCAATCTAAAGTGTTTTTTAACAAAGGTGTAAAAGAACCGTTATATTCAGGAGTAGCGATAAAATAGCCATCTGCTTCGACAAACTTTTGTTTCAAGCGTTTAGCATT
>CALISP010000213.1 GCA_938041705.1 uncultured Cocleimonas sp.
TGCCCATTTTACAGGTACCTACGGGGTGATAAACCGTAGTAGTTGTATTAATCAGATAATCGAGAATATCTTCATCACTTTGTATGTCTTTACCAGGAGCCATTTCTGTTCCACGTATTTCATCAAACACGGGTGAGGCTAGAATTTCACGTGCCTTTCGGATTCCTTCAATAAGGACTTTTTTGTCTTCGCCTTTTTCATCAGAGAAGAAGTTATAGTCGATAATTACATTACGGTTAGTACCATCATTCGCAAGTTTTACTGTGCCTTTGCTTTTAGGGCGAAGCACGCAGGTAAACACTGAATAGCCATGACCAAATTCAAAGCTCTTGCCGCGATGACTTCTATATAAAGGGGTGAAATGAAATTGAATATCTGGCTCATCTTTGTTCTTGATGGCATATTTGGTTTTACCAAAACCACCGACTTCAGTGTAGTTAGTTGACCACCAACCTTTACGTTTAAACCAATACTTTAGTGGTGCAGGTATGATATGAGGAAGTAAGGTTCTAAAGGATACGCCAATTGAGCGTGCGCTATCAGAGCGAACCGTAACCATACTATCAATATGATCTTGTAGATTTTCGCCGACGCCTTTGAGGTCTTTTTTGCATTCGATGGTTAATGCTTTTAGTTCATCAGCATTGCCAATACCTGATGCCATTAAAATCCGTGGTGTTGCTATAACGCCTGAGCTTAAGATTACTTCTTTATTGCAATTAATCGTTTTAGCAATCCCATCTTTTTCTATGTTTATGCTTGTAACATTTTGATTATCTTCACCTTCAATATTTAAAGATAAGACTTCAGTATTTGTCATCACAGTTAAATTAGATCGAGACAAAACAGGCTTAACGAAAGCAGTGTAACTACTAACACGTTCTCCATTTTTTTGTTTGACATTAAAAGTGCCTAAACCAAACTGCGTCTCTCCATTAAAGTCTTCATTTGCAGGTATGCCGGCATTCTCTCCTGCGGCAACAAACATTCTACCAACTTCATTATCATCTTGTGGACCTACGACATTAATTTCTCCATCAAAACCATGATATTCGGCACTTTGACCAGCCTGATTGTTTTCGAGTTTTTTAAAGATGGGCAACACATCGCTGTAAGACCAGCCTTTGCAACCAAGCTCTTCCCAAGTGTCATAATCTTTTCGATTACCACGGATATAAACCATGTTGTTTATTGAGCTAGAGCCGCCTAAACCTTTCCCGCGGTTAACTGTTAGCAAGCGATTATTTAAATGCTTTTGAGGAGCACCTTCATACATAAAATCATGCTTTTTATTGTTGTAACTGATGAACACACCAGCAGGAATTGATATCCATGGTTGTTTATTGTTCCCGCCAGCTTCTATCAAACAAACGGAGACTTCGGGATCGGCACTCAGCCTATTAGCAACGACACAGCCAGATGAGCCTGCGCCAATGATTATATAGTCATATGATTTCATTATTTTTTTCTCAAAATATCAGAAGCAATGTGCAAGGGCTTCTATTTACATTCTTATTTACTAAAGTTTCTAAACAGTTTTGTGACACCAAACATCTCTTCAAGATTCTCGATACGGTCTCGACTGCTTTCCCAGCTTTGATTTTGTATTTGTGCCAAAAGTGCTTCAACGATAAAGGTGATGGCAATTGTAGAATCCAAACTTGATGGGACTTCTACCAAAGATTTGAAGGTATATTCAGTATGCTTCCCAATGGGTGAGCCCCATTGGTCTGTGAATAATACGATTGTACAGCCACGTTCATTAACTAAATTAGCTAGTTTTTGCAGATCTTTTTCGTAACGTCGGATATCAAAAATTACCAGTACGGAGTTTTCATCCATATCTAAAATATATTGCGGCCAAACATTAGATGATTCACTTAAAAGTGTAATCTTAGGGCGGATTATTTGTAAATGGTTATAAAAATAATCGGCATTTGAACGCGTGATTCTGCCGCCCACCAAGAATATTCTTCGGGAAGTATCCGCCAGGATTTCAGCTACAGCATCGAATTTTTTTTGATCCAATCTATCTAAAGTGTGGCGCAAGTTTGCTGCGACGGCATCGGCAAATTGATGGGAGATGTGTTCACTTGAAGAGTCTGATATCCAAGAGTCATGCTTAGATACAGGTTTTTTAATCTGTGCTGCTACTTCTTCTCTTAATGCTTCCTGCATTTTTGAGAAACCATCGAAACCTAGTTTTTTTGCGAGCCTTACAACAGTGGGCGTGGAAACATTCGCAATTGAGGCGAGTGAGGTAATAGATTGCATTCCAGCAACGGGGTAATCAGTCAATAAAATACTAGCGACTTGGCGCTCTGAGGGCGTTAATTCCTCCATGCAGTCACTCAAAATATCTTTCACGATACCTGTGCCTGATCTCATTAATGCCTCCTTAAATTGACTGGATAATACACCTATGTAAAGTTTATCAGAAACAAATTTAACAGTATTTATTTATTTGTACAATTATGTACAGATAAAAATTGACATAAATATTTATTTTGTACAGAATTGTACAGAATGAATAAACAAGACACACCTACAGGATCATCAAGCAACATATTAGCTGACTATGAAGGTTCTGCGGCTGAGTTAATTAACGCAAAGGGTGGCGCACCGATTGTTTTAATTTGTGAACATGCATCTAACTTCATCCCAGCTTCTTTAGATAATCTAGGATTAAACTCAGAAGAGTTAGTATCTCATGCAGCTTGGGATATCGGTGCTCATGAGTTGGCTTGTAATATGAGTGAGTTACTTGATGCTCCGTTGATTGCATCGCGTGTATCCCGACTTGTTTATGATTGCAATAGAGCACCAGAATCAGGAATAGGTATTCCCAGTAAAAGTGAGTTGATAGAAGTACCAGGGAATAAAAACTTAAGTAAATCTGAAATAAATGATCGTGTTAAGTACGTTTATGAGCCCTTTCATGAATTGATCAATAGGACGATATACGATCCTGAGCGTTTAGCACTTTCAAAACAGCATTCATCACCTGTGATAATCACAATACACAGTTTTACTCCTGTTTATTTTGATGAGGTTCGATCAGTAGAATTAGGAATACTTCACGATAAAGATGATCGTTTAGCAAA
>CALISP010000214.1 GCA_938041705.1 uncultured Cocleimonas sp.
ACAACGGTATTCCCGAAGCGCTTCATTGCTTCTGGGTCTTTCACCATTTTACCTAGATCCATCATGTAGTTAGACCAACCGGTAAATGATGAAGTAACCATCACATTACGACGTGGTAATGCGCGTAAATCATAACCATAGCCGTCAGCGAATTTACCCGTTTTCTTAGCACCACGTAAATTATCATCAGTAGGCATCCAGTGAGTTGCTATAAATTCACCAGCATTTGAATACTCAACCATAGCCGTTCTGCCGCCATTGTCTTTATTATTCGACAATCCAGTCACCATCATACGGCCTGGTAATGCATAAGTAGTATGTGGTCCAACAACACCGCCACTCGCTGATACAAAATCAGTGATCACTTTATTCAAAGTAGGTTTGGCTGGATCAGTATGAACATCAAAAATAAATATTTTGTTGGTATCTAGACCACCAGCCCATAGGTATTTACGGTCATCGGTAAAACCAGAATGATGCGCTTCATTTCTCCCACCTACAGATAGAGATTCAATTACGGTTCCGTATTTTGCTGATTTTGGATTTACATCAACCGTTACTAGTTTATCTTGTCCATCTCCTAGGCCTTCTTCGCCTAATGTCCAGATATAGACAAAATCTTCTTGGCCAATAATTTTTGCCATGTAAGGTGACATACACGTTTCATCGGCTTGAACAGTTGAAACCACTGCAGTGACACCGAATAAAAGTGTTGATACCGCAAGTGTTGTTGTAATTTTCTGTTTTAATGGCGCCAATACAGATGTTAAAAAATTTCTATTCATTAGTAATCCTCCTTCAAGGGTTTATTAAATTACTTATAATTGATTTTTATTATTATCAGATATTGCTTATCTAGTTCTTAGGCAACAAAAAACGAGAGCTTCAATCGATGTTGACTTTAAAATAATATTTACTTTCAATACAAAAGTAGAATGAATGTTCATTTTTGTCAATACCAAATAAGTAATAGTTATATATTGAAAAGACTGATTGATGTGGCCAGCCACATAATTTGCTAATACACACTGTTTTATATAGGATGAAACTTTTGTTCAGTCAACAAAACCTTAAAAAGTGATGCTAAATTTATGCCGTATTTAAAACGCATACCTGAAAGCCCGGAACCCATAGATTGTAGAATCCTAACTGCAGCATTAAACTTATTTGTTGCAAATGGTTATCACAAAGTTTCTGTACATCACATCCAGAAATCTGCAAATGTGAGTATTGGCTCAATCTATAATCATTTTAGTGGAAAAGACGGCATAGCTAAATCGCTCTACGATCATATAATTAAAGAAATTGATGAATTGGTCGATGATGTTGTAAGTGAATATGATTCGCCATTGAAACAAATTGAGGAAATTATTCGACAGCTTTTCGATCATACTGAAAGTCATAGTAATATTATTGCATTCGCATTCCATGCTAAACACCCTGAATTTTTGCACGAAGAAGATTTAATTTGTAAAACGGCTCCTTTCATTAAAATTAAAGATATTGTTGAAGCTGCAATGGACCAAGATGAGATACGCAGAACAAATACATGGGTTGCTACGTCAACGATATTCGGGGGTATGATTAGAATGATTCAATTACGTTTAGATGGCGTTATTGAAGAACCATTATCTGAATATTATTCTATGCTAATTGATACAGTTTTGGGTGGCTTACAAAAACAAAATGATATTGGTGATAAATCAGTAGCAATTGCTGCGGTTCGATAGGTTTTTAAAGTAAAAAGACACCCCCCCTACTTTTAGGGTATTTCTTTATATAAATATTTTTACCATGTCTTTCTCTTGAAGGCATTAAATAGGAAACATAAAAAAGGCGGATGAAATTCATCCGCCTTTTTGCTTTCTAAATTCGCAATTCTTACGATTGCTGTTGTGATCCATGTTTTCTGTGGTGCTTTTTATGCATTCTTTTTTGGAACCTTGCCTTACGGTTAGATCTCATTTCTTTTTTCTTAGCAAGTTGCTCTGGCGTTAAGATTGTTGCCATTTGCTGACGTTTGTTTCCTTTAGCAATAATCATCTGGCGTGTTAGTTCTGCTTGACGATTTGCAGCATCTGCTAGTTTTGCTGTGTAGTCATTTGCATTAGGATCAAGCTGGCGTATTTCTTTACGTAATGCTCGTTGCTCGTTACGAAGTGGTTTAATCTCATTGCGGCTGTTTTGCTTAAGTGCTTGAACTTTTGTTTTTTGCTCATTACTTAAACCTAGCTTAGTCGCCATCCGATTTAGACGTTTTTCCATGCGCTCTGTTTTATCTGCATCTGACATTTGGCTATATTTAGCGTGTCCTTTCTTACCACCACAATTCGGTCCGGCCTGTGCAACGCTTGCAAATGTTAATAAACCAGCAATTGCTGAAGTAGCCAGTGTTGTTGTTAAAAGTGTTTGTGTTTTCATTTTAGTATTACTCCAAATTAATATAAAACAACTCTCGTGTAACTTCTCCAAGTATGTAGTGACGTTTAAATTTCACCAGACAGTCTTGAGTTGATGAATGTATTATTAAGAATTTGCCTGTAAATGTGGGTTTAGAATGTGTAATTTAATGTAAACCTTATCTTATGAGCTATTTTAACGAAAAGTATCAAAGGGTAGTCTGACTTTTTAATACTCTGCGTTTTAAATACAAAGGTTTAATATTGAACAAATACTATCAATTAGTTATTTTTAATATTATCTAAAGGTAAAACAACTTCTACTAATAGGCCACCAGAAGGTTTATTTTTTGCTGATATATGGCCTTGATGAAATTCAATTGCGCGTTTAGCAATAGCTAAACCTAGACCATAACCACCACTATCTCTGTCGCGAGCTTCTGAGAGTCTTACGAAAGGCTCAAATAAACCACTGATTTTATTTTCTGGAACACCTGGACCTTGATCTCCAATGGATATTTTAAATTGTTGCTTGTCGAGTTGAGATAGTTCTACCTCAACGCATGTATCAACATCGGTATATCTAATGGCATTGCGGATAATATTCTCTAAAGCTCTGTGCAATAATTCACTATTGGCTTCAATAGTCCATGATTGCTCAAGATTAAAGACTACCTTTTTATTCTGCTCAGTAGCTTCAAAATTACAATGGCTTATAATATTTTTTAGAAGTTCGCCAATATCAATAAAATCATCTTTAGCATAAGTTGCGCCGGCATCTAAGCGAGATAGAGTAAGTGATTGTCCAACTAACTCATCTAAGCGTTCTGTTTCTAGTTCTATTCGGTCTATTTCAGCGGGAACATCTGGCTCAAGTTTTTTACGTGCTAAACCAACGGCCAATTGCATACGTGCCAATGGTGAGCGTAATTCATGTGAGATATCGCTGAGAAGCTGTTTTTGATTATTAATTAAGCTTTGAAGGCGAGCAGCCATCTGATCAAAGTCATGCC
>CALISP010000215.1 GCA_938041705.1 uncultured Cocleimonas sp.
AATAAAATGAATACGCGGTCTTTTCGCAAAAGCTTCCTCTTGACTGCTCATCTCTGCCATGAGTTTTGCAATCGCTCTTGTCTGTTCTGAATTATCGACTGTTTGAACCTTTGGTGCTTCTTGTGGCTTTTCTTCAGGAAGCTTATCTACTGATTTATTAGTTTTACCTTTGGTAGTTAATATCTCTGGTTCTGGTTTAGGAACAACTTCAGCCACACTTTTATCTGCGGTAACTTCGTCTGCACCAATATCTAAATTTTCTTCATCAGCAGCGAACTGACTTTTTAAACGACTCTTTTCGTCTTTGGTGCCACTGCCCACTTGGTTTGCATTAGCAATAAAATCAGCATCATCAGGTGTTTCAGCATCTGTTGGCATAACCATAGTTATATCAAACGTAGGTGAAGGTGGTGATGCTGGAAAATCTGGCGGTCTAAAACCCATTGCATAAAGACCTGCATGCAAAAGAAGAGACGCAGGGATAGTCACGTAAAGTGGATCTTTTCCAAAAATCTTAAATTTAGACGATTCACTTTTGGTGGACGATGGGTCGCTAGATTGTTTTTTAGATGGCATTGTTTTTAAAGACATAGGCGTTATTGTTATTTGTTAGCAATATTATTGACGAATAATCTTATTTATCTTTGGCTATTTCGAAAAACAGCAATTACCTATTTTTGGCTATTCCATTAGGCACTTTATTTATATACCTTTATTAAACATGATGTTTCATAAACCTTAGCTGAACATCAGTTTAATTTATCCATTTTAAGCAACTCTAGAACTAACCCTCATCACTGTCAGCGATAATAACTATTTTATTAGGATTAATTTCAGTTATTTGCTTCGCTATACTTACTGGAATCAGAGCACGTTTTCCACCTAAAAAGCTAATCGCAAGTTCACCATCAGCTAGTTTTTGTTGCTGATCTTCATTTACAAACAAATACTTTATAGTAGTGCCTACGACAAAGTTATAGCGAATTTCAGCGGCTTCATCATTGAGAAGGTTATCAGTAAGTAATTTGTTAATTTTATCGTTTGTTTCTTTTTTAATCCTTGCTGCTTCTTGCTTTTTACGAGCTACTTCTTGTTTCTCAGATCTTTCAAGTGACGCACGCTCTTTGTAAAACTGAGCTAAATCAGATTCTTCTTTTTTTATTTTATTTTCTATGGAGCTTTTCGGCTTATTTGGTCTTTTTACATTATTTCTATTTGACTTGTTTGGCTTATTTGAATGATGTCTTTTAGGCTTTTCAGCTGCTTTTTTCACTTGTTCTTCTGTGACTAGGCCAGCTTTAAGTAATTGATCGCTAAGTGAACTCATATACTGTTGTTTGTTGTTTCAAAAGAATATAAGTTTAACACTAACATTAAGTATCTCAATATTGCTTTAATAAAAAATGCATACTGTTTTGCCAATAGCAAAAGAGTCGCTATAATGCGCCATCTTTTTTAACATCCTAAAAATTGGTCATTATGAATATTGATAATATTAAAGTTGGAAGCAACGTTCCTGAAGAAATAAATGTAATCATCGAGATACCAGCACAATCTTCTCCCGTGAAATACGAGATTGAAAAAGAAAGTGGTGCATTATTGGTTGACCGTTTTATGTCAGCACCTATTTTTTATCCTGCTAACTATGGATTTGTCCCTCATACTTTAGCTGAAGATGGAGATCCGATTGATGTATTAGTTGTTACTCCAGTTCCATTAGTACATAACTGTGTAATTGCAGCTAGACCAATTGGTATTCTTGAAATGACTGATGAAGCTGGTCGTGACTCCAAAGTAGTAGCTGTTCCTGCTAAAGGGCTTCACTCTTCATCTGATCATCTCCAAGACATTGCTGACCTACCTCCATTACTGCTCGAACAAATTGAACACTTCTTTGAATACTATAAAGTATTAGATAGTGACAAATGGGTAAAAATAGACGGTTGGAAAGGTGCAGACGTTGCTAAACAAGCGATTTTAGATAGTGTAAAAATGTATCAAGACGAAGAAGCTTAATTAAAACAAAAAACATTTCGCCAAAATGACTCGTTGATAACAAACTATCAACGAGTTTTTATTTGTAATGTTAGTTCTGTGTTTGATAAAAATAAGTCTGAAACAAAAAATGAATTTAGCGGAACGTAAATATCATTTCAATGTCTAGTAAGAATCAATAAACTAACAACTAAACTTCTTTGATAAATAAACAGGGAAGAATGTAGTAAATCACTAAACATTACTAAAAAGTGTGGGGGTGTCTTTTATTATTTTAAATGCAATAATTAAGACAACACATTGGATCTGGGCTAAATGGAAAAACGTGTAACAGTTAAGAGTGAACGAGAGGAATATCGCTTATTCCGTTCGCGTGCTTATGTTGCCGCTCTGATTGTTCTTATTGCTTTATCCCTTGTATTTGCTCGTTTGGTTTTTTTACAAATGAATCAGTTTGAGCACTTCACAGCATTATCTAAAGAAAACTACCAAAAACGTATTCCTATTCCTCCGGTTCGAGGACTTATTTATGATAGAAATGGTGTGGTATTGGCAGACAATCATATTGAATATGTTTTAGAAGCCGCTGAAGATGATGTGAAAGATATGCCTGAAACCTTATCTAGGCTGATGCAATTACTACCTATAAGCCTTCAAGAAGTTAACAAATATAAACAAAAATTACGTGTCAACTCTCGTTTTCTTCCGGTGGTATTACGTAAAAACCTCACCGAAAAAGAAATTGCCATATTTTCAGCCAACCGCTCACGTTTTCCTGGTTTTAGGGTCAGTGTCAGAGTTCAACGAAATTATCCTCTAGGTTCACTAGCGAGTCATTTAATTGGCTATGTAGGAAGAATTGATAAACGCGATTTAAAAAATTTCAATGAATCTGAAAAAATTAATTACAATGGTACAACTCATATTGGCAAATCAGGTATTGAAAAACAATATGAGTCCCGTTTACATGGCCAAGCTGGATATGAATTGACTGAAGTTGATGCTCATGGAAAACCTCAACTCAAACTTGATGAGAAAGCACCAATAACAGGTGAAGATCTATTTTTAAGTATAGATATTGAGCTGCAAATTAAAGCGGAACAAATACTTGCAGAACACAATGGTGCAGCAGTAGCTATTGATCCTAGAAATGGCGAGGTGTTAGCCATGGCAAGTATGCCAACTTATGATCCAAATTTATTTGTAAATGGCATTTCATATGCTAATTACAACGCCTTACGGGATAATATTGATAACCCTTTATACAATAGAGCTCTTCAGGGCTCTTATCCGCCTGGCTCTACTATTAAGCCTATGGCAGCAATTTCAGGTTTAAACTCTGGTGTAGTGACACCTACCAGTTCTGTTTATGGCAAAGGTTATTATCAAATTCCTGGCAACAAGCGTAAGTTCCGATGTTGGAAAAAAGTCGGACATAGTCATATCAGCTTAAATCGCGCTATCTACCAATCTTGTGATGTTTATTTTTATGATCTTGCTTTTCGCATGGGAATAAAACGTTATTCAAAAGCTATGGCACGTTTTGGCTTTGGCCTTCGCACTGGCATCGATTTACCGCATGAAAGCAAAGCGTTGATGCCGACTGCAGAATGGAAACGCAAACGCTTTGATAAGTTCTGGTACCCTGGTGATACTGTTAACTCAGGTATTGGTCAAGGGTTCTTCACCGCAACGCCACTACAACTGGCTCATGCAACGGCTATAATGGCTAATCGTGGGCGTCAATATCGCCCTCATGTTTTACGAGCAACACGAGTTTCACGAAACCTGCCGAAAAAATTGGTTACTCCTGAAAAACTTCCTTCAGTAGGTGTCACAAAACTTAGATATTGGGATGATGTTGTCCGTGGCATGATCAACGTTGTTCATGGAGAACATGGAACAGCGAGAGCGTCAGCGGCTGGCGCCAAATATCGTTATGCAGGCAAGACAGGAACTGCCCAAGTATTTGGAATAGCTCAAAACAAAGAATACGATGCCTCAAAATTGAAGAAAAAACTTCATGACCATTCCCTTTTTGTTGCATTTGCTCCTATAGAAAACCCACGAATTGCTCTAGCCATTATTGCTGAAAATGCCGGTGGTGGAAGCAAGGTTGCGGCACCTCTTGCACGTCAATTATTAGATACCTATTTACTGACACCTCAACAGAAAGAAGAACTAATGGCTAGTGACGATTCAAGCAAGTCCGACTCATCTCCTTCACTAATGAATATAAACAAGTTAAGAGAAGCAGTTGAAACCAAAAGACGTCTTAAAACCCAAGCCTTGATCAATAACTCTAACAACAATTCAAATAACGGCACCAAGAGCAAAACCATTATAAGGCCGGTACAATGAATCTAAAAAATTCCTCTGGATTTAGTAGTTATATCTTTCGCTGGTTAGCCTCTCTAGATTTAGTTTTGCTTGTCGCATTAGCCTTGTTGATCGCATTAGGTACTATGATTTTGTTTAGCGCTAGTGGCGAGAATATGAACATGATGAATAAGCATACTATTCATCTTATTCTAGCAACTATTGTGATGTTAGTAGCCACACAATTATCTAGTGACTTATTGAGACGCTGGTCATTTTGGATATATATTTTTGGCGTTGCTGTTCTCGTTTTAGTGCTTGTTCAAGGCACTATGGGTAAAGGTGCACAACGTTGGTTGGAAATTGGTAGTTTACGCTTTCAGCCATCAGAAGTGATGAAGCTAGCAGTGCCGATGATGGTCGCTAGTTACCTTTCTAAAAAAAGCTTACCACCTAGCTTTAAAGATGTATTTGTTGCTTGTATGTTAGTACTCGTGCCCATGCTTTTGATCGTAAAACAACCGGATTTAGGCACATCTCTACTCGTGGGTTGCGCGGGATTTTTTGTTATCTATTTCGCTGGATTACCATGGAAATGGTTGGGTGCAACCATAGCCGCACTTGCTATTGCAGCACCGCTAGTTTTTTATTTTGGAATGCATGACTACCAGCGCCAACGAGTGCTGACTCTATTTGACCCTGCTGCAGATAGACTCGGCTCAGGTTATCACATCATCCAATCAACTATTGCGATCGGCTCGGGTGGATTTTATGGAAAAGGCTGGCTAAATGGCGATCAGTCTAGATTAGATTTTTTACCTGAAAGACACACAGACTTTATCTTTGCCGTATTTGGCGAAGAGTTTGGACTGCTCGGCAACGCCATTTTATTTGTATTGTATTTATTTATTATTTGGCGAGGTTTGTATCTGGCTATGAAAGGTCATGATACTTTTGCAAGATTACTCGGTGGTAGTCTAAGTCTCACTTTTTTCATTTATTTATTGGTTAATACTGGAATGGTTAGTGGAATTCTCCCTGTTGTTGGAGTGCCTTTACCATTGATTAGTTACGGTGGTACTTCGTTAGTGACCTTAATGGCAGCATTTGGTTTATTGATGGGGTTGCGTCGACGTAAAAGGGGTTACGATCAAAACACTTAAACGGGTGTTTAAACGTAAATTTAAAAGACCCCCCATACTTTTAAGCTGTTTTCACAAACAGAAGGCTAAATAATGATAAAAATCAGACTATTCCTATTCAGTATTTTACTACTGACTTCAAACAGCTCATATGCCAATGGCGATTATATGCCCTACCCAGCTATGCAGCGTTTTATTCAGCATATGGAGGAAACAGGGTTTTCTAAAGATTATCTTATTCGAACATTCTCCAATATAAAACGCGACGATAGAATATTATCACTGGTCAACTCACCCGCTGAAGGAAAGCCATGGAGTAAATATCGCCCTATTTTCATCACGGAGGATAGAATTCGTAGCGGATTAGGCTTTTGGAATAGACATACAAAAGCAATAAAAGCAGCGAGTCAGCAGTTTGGTGTTGATCCTGAAATTATTGTAGCAATCATAGGTGTGGAAACATTTTACGGCCGCAATACAGGTAAACATAATGTATTACGAAGCCTGACAACTCTAGCGATGGACTTCCCTAAACGAGAAAAATTTTACACCAGTGAACTAAAACACTACTTACAATTCATTCGCGAAGAGAAGATTAATAATCCCGCCATCCTAACTGGCTCCTATGCGGGAGCTATGGGTTTAGGTCAATTCATATCTAGTAGTTATCGTAGTTACGCTGTCGATTTCAATCGTGATGGACATACTGATTTATGGCATCCAGATGATGCAATCGGTAGTGTTGCGAACTATTTTGCCAAACATGGGTGGCAAAATGGAGGGGATGTTACAGTACCTGCTCGAATTTTAGGCAATTTGTATGGTAATATTGTCAATGTAAAGGCAACCAAACCAGTTCACAGTTTATCTGAACTGCAACAACATGGTGTTTCTTTACAAGGTAAATTGAACTCAAAGTATCTTTCGTTACTCCAACTAGAAGGAGCAAATGGCTTAGAACATTGGGTGACAGGCGATAACTTTTACGTTATCACCCGTTATAACCATAGTCCGAAATATGCAATGGCAGTATACCAATTAGCGTTGGAGATAAAACGTAGGAAGCTTTCACAAAAGTGATAATAATAGAAAAGGTCTTCTTACTTAAAATAATCATTATCCTAAATAGGGGACGATAATGCAGAATACTAAACTAAAAATCAGTACGAGTTTAATTATACTTGTTACTGTAGTAGGGCTTTCAGGTTGTAGCACAATAGGAAAAATAGGAAAGTCTGCAAGAAATTTAACTAATTTTGGTGGTAACAGTGCTACAGATATTGATAATACTTTAATTATCCCACCCACTTTAAAAATGCCACCCAGTGATTCAGGTCAACCTGTCGCTAATCGCCAACCTAAAGCAACCTCAAAACCGAAAAAAGCTATATACAAGCCTAATGAGAATTACTACATTATTGTCGGTACCTACCCAGATCAGTTAGATGCATTAGATACTTTTACTCGGATATCATCAATAGGTTTGAAGGGTGCAACAATGGAATCTCGCCGTACTAAAGCCGGTAGTTTATTGCATATGGTTCGTTTAGGTCCTTACTCTAATCAAGAAGACATTGACAAGGCAAAAGATAGCCTCACAAACACTGGTATGTCACAGTTTAAGATTGTGAAAAATTAAGTTATTTTTATGTTTTTGGATTACACTACCAAACTTTTCAAACGGCCAACTGATCTACAGATGGCTTATTTTACTTAGTTAGAAAGTGGCTATGAATATCATTGTAAAATCCTCAGTTAGTTTTATATTATTTTTCTTCTTGTCCAGCTTGTCTTGGGCGGCAGATGTATCTGCTCCAGAGATCAAGGCTAGCAGTTATTTGCTCGTTGATTTTCATAGTGGTGTCGAACTAGCCGAAAAAAATGCTGATAAACAAATAGAGCCTGCCAGTATTACCAAATTAATGACGGCCTATGTCATTTACAAAGAACTTGCTAAAGGCAGTGTTACTGCAGATGACAAAGTACTAATCAGTAAAAAAGCCTGGAAAATGGAAGGTTCTCGAATGTTTGTTGAGGCCGGCAAAAAAGTCGCACTGAGCCGTATGTTGAATGGTCTAGTTGTACAATCAGGCAACGATGCAGCAGTAGCATTAGCCGAGCATATAGCAGGTAGTGAAGCAGCTTTCGTAACCAAGATGAATGAACAAGCAGCGGCCTTAGGGATGAAATCAACCCAGTTTCAAAACTCGACTGGTTGGCCTGCTGATAACCATTATACCACTGCTAGAGATATCGTATTACTAACACGCGCTCTAATTAGCGACTATCCGAAATATTATAAATTACACGCTTTAAAAGAGTATACGTATAACGGCATTAAACAATACAACAGAAATAAACTCTTATGGCGTGACGATACCGTTGATGGTGTAAAAACAGGTCATACAGAATCAGCTGGATATTGTTTAGTATCTTCTGCGCTTCGCAATGATATGCGATTGATTTCAGTCATTTTAGGTGCCGAAACTGAAAAAGCGCGCGCTGATTATAGCCAAGAGTTATTAGAATTCGGGTTTAGATTTTTTGAAACTCATAAACTTTATGACAAAGGCTCTGTTCTAGCTGATGCTCGAGTTTGGAAAGGCACTAAGAACACTGTCCCAGCAGGTATTGTTGATGACTTCTATGTGACTGTACAAAAGGGCCACTACAAGCAACTCAAAGGCCTGATGGAATTAGATAAATCACTCGATGCACCAATCAAACGCGGCGATGTTGTAGGAACAGCTATCATCAAAGATGGCGACCAAATTGTACATGAGGTTACTTTACTCGCACTTGATGCTGTAGACGCAGGTGGTTTCTGGACTAAAGTAACGGATAGCGTAAAAAAGCTATTTAACTAAAGCTACTTTTTGCTATTGTTCTTAATATTGATATTCAGAACGAGTGTTACTTTCCTATGCCTTCCAAAAACAAGCCGACTAGTATTTCCAAAAAAGAAACAGAAGAAGAATCTCTAATAGAGTTTCCTTGTGAGTTCCCAGTAAAAGTTATGGGTCCTGCTCTTCCCGAGTTTCATCAAGCAATAACCAATATTGCTACTAGCCATGATGAAGAATTTGATGATAAACAAACAACACAAAATGTCAGTAAAACAGGAAAATATGTCAGTTTAACGCTAAATATCCACGCTAAAAACAAACCTCAGTTAGACGCATTATATAAAGACTTTACAGAACATGAGTTAGTCCTCTGGGCACTTTAGAAGTAATTCAATGTCATCACTAACAGACAATCAACAGTTGAAAATCAAACAGCTAGGTTTAGCGGACTATCAAAGTGTCTGGCAAGCAATGCAAGATTTTACCGAAATTCGTAACAAAGATACATTAGATGAACTATGGATTGTTGAGCATCCACCTGTTTTTACTTTAGGTAGAAATGGTAAACCAGAACATATATTGCAAGAATCTAGTATTCCTGTAATTAAAGTTGATAGAGGTGGTCAAGTTACTTATCACGGCCCTGGGCAAATAGTTATATACTTTTTATTAGATTTACATCGTCGTAAATTAGGTATTCGCCGCTTAGTCACTCTTATTGAAGATTGTATTATTGAGTTGTTAGCACAGTTTAATGTAATCGCAAATAGTGACCCAAAAGCACCTGGTGTTTATGTCAATGGAAAGAAAGTAGCTGCCTTAGGTTTACGTGTCTCTAAAGGAAGAACTACCCATGGCTTAAGTCTAAATATTGATATGGATTTAAAGCCTTTTTCATATATTAACCCATGTGGCTATGAAGGCTTGGAAGTGACGCAAACAAAAAACTTAGGCATTTCTGAAAATATAACTGACATTTCAACAAAACTTCAAATGATGCTTAAAGTTCAATTGTTAACACTTTCAGAAAAAAGTAACAAAGGGTATAACCTTTAAAATACCTTTTGAAAAGACACCCCCCTACTTTTGAATAATATCTATGTGGTCATGTCTTCCGAAAGGATTAGTATTAAAAATATTCGGGCTGATGACTTTGCTTCCATTTTATCCCACAGCCTACAGACGGGATTTGATCTATAGGTGAATCTTTTCCAGCTAATAAACCATCTACCGCTTTTCGCATATCATTTCCCGTAACCTCAATTCCTGAATTAGGTCGGGCACTATCAAATTGGCCACGGTAGTAAAGCTCATGGTTAGAATCAAACAAGAAAAAGTCAGGCGTACATGCCGCTTTATAGTTGGTCGCTACTTGCTGGGTTTCATCGAATAAATAAGGAAAACTATAGGAATAGTTTTTAGCGTCTTCAATCATTCTTTCAGGGCTATCAGCTGGGTAATTTTCTATGTCGTTAGCGTTAATCGCGATAACGTTAAGACCTAATGCTTGATATTTTTTAGTAAATTGCTCAAAGGCATCTTTTAATAAAACTACGTATGGACAATGGTTACAAATGAATGCAACCAGAATCGGCTTACCTTTGAAATCAGATAAGGAGACGATATTTTGAGTTAATGGTTCTATTAGAGAAAATTCTGGAGCTTGAGTACCCAGTTCCAACATGGTTGAAGGAGTCAATGCCATAGTTTGTTCCACATAAAAATGAATTTATAGTGTAAATGGCTTGTCATTCACAATGCAATATTACTTCGTCTAAAGTATAAAAAAGGGAGAGTAGATTAGAAGAAAAAACACCCTTATGCAGTTATACCTACATAAGGGTGTTTTTATATAAACCCGCAACGTTATCTACTAACGAATTAAAAAATATAATCAGATACGATTAATCAAAGGTTATTTGATTAATAATTTTTGAATTTCAGCATTAGATAAATTAGCTAGAATCATTGAGCCATTCTTGGCTTTAACAACAGGACCAGCAGCAGTGTTTAAACGAACGACTTGGTCTAATAGATTGTCGTTGTTTTGTCTTATAGTTGGCTGTACCGAAGGCTTAGTTTGGTAAACGTTATTAGTAGTTGCACCGAGTAAATTTGCCGCCTGCACTAACTGTGCATGACTCATACCATGGTTTTTTGAGTTATTATTCTGAGTATAAATTCCGTTTGGAATGTTACCCATATGTTTAGGTGTATAGCGGTAATGTCCCGTAATTGGGAATCTGAACAACATATCCTCCAACTCTGGTCCACGTGCGATATTGTGCACTATCATAAAACGATTCGGATCTGCTTTAGAACGCTTATTAACTACAACACCAATATGCGGCAGGTCTGGTCCAACCATCCATGACACTACATCACCAGGCTTATAATTATGAGGATTACGAGTAATAGGTAGCGCAGCACCACGACGTTGAAAAAATTGTCGTAAATTATAAACGCGGCGGTGATCTATATTTGTATCAGGTCTTGATAATCCCCATTTACGTGGATTTGGATAAGAATCAAATGATGCACTCATGTCGCGATGTACTTGTTCTTGAAGATCAATTCCAAGTTTGCGGTAAGATCGAATGACTACATCGGTACAAACGCCAATGCTTGGATGAACATCACCACCTGGATATGCAATTTTAACATATGAGCCATCATATCTTACTTTTGAACGTAAACGTCCAAGTGCCGCACTTGATAGTTTTTGATTAAATGAATTCGCGTAAGGGCTCTTATTGTATCGACGAGTCTTAGCAACATGCTTCTTAGGTGAAAGCTTCTCATAGACTACAGGTACCTGTTCTAGTACTTCTGGAGTACTTACGACTACTGTTGGAGCTTTAGTAATTGTAGCTGCATTAGTCTGTGGTCGAGTACCTGAGCACGATGTTACTGCTACCGAAGCAACAAGCAACGGCAGTAAAGTACAAATCTTTTTAAACATGGAGGTTTCCCCTATCCTTTCTTATTTTTTTACAGCATAACTTTATTTTGCTTAGCACCAGCTTAACCATAAAAGATAATGCTATAAAAATATCCTTTTGAATTATAGATCAAAACATGGAAGATAAATTAGATTTATCTAACAAGGACTATTTCAGGGTTTTTGTTATCTAGATTATCTAAACTATAGAGTCTGTTTATATTATGAATGTTAAACTGGTTTATGCGCTATCTTACCCAACACATAAGACACAGCAATAAATGCAAAGCTCGCAGTAACCATAACCGAAGAACCTATCCCCCCTGCACAACTTAAATCATTAGTAGTCTCTGAAGAAACCGGCTTTTTATTGCTAATATCACCATCAGAAGTGGCATATTTCAAATGCTCTGGTGAGAACACACAAGGTATAGCAAAACGTCTTTTACTATTACTACTAAAGCCATATTCTTGGCGTAGCAACTTACGTGTTTTAGAAAGCAAAGGATCATGTATTGTTTTACTTAAGTCGGCTATTTTTATTAAGCTTGGGTCTGTCTGGCCACCTGCCCCACCTAGCGTAATAATTTTAACTTTACGTCTCTTACACCAGGCGATTAACGCTGCTTTAACTCTGGAATTATCTATACAATCAATAACGTAATCAACTTTGCTATCAGTGCTTTCATTGATTAATTCGGCCAAATTATCTTTAGTAAGAAAATCATCAATTAATGTCACTTCACAATCAGGATTAATTTCAAGAATACGCTCGGACATAACATCTATCTTATTTCTACCCAAGGTACTAGTTAGGGCGGGTAACTGACGATTAATGTTCGACTCCGCTACTACATCCATATCTATCAAAGTTAATTTGCCGATTGCATTTCTGGCAAGAGCTTCTACAGCCCATGAACCAACACCACCAATACCAATAACAATAACGTTAGCTTGTTTAAAGTTATCAAGAGAAGTCTTGCCATATAAACGTTCAACACCCCCAAAACGACGGCTTGCATCATGTAAAGATTGTTCGATCATAAGATAAATTTTTGTATTTAAAAGTGGAAGATAGCCTAGCTTAAAGACTTTTGCGAAAGGAATCTTACTGATTTAGCGCAATCTACAAAATTTGCATACCATTAATATTCTTAAAATATTATTTTTACTATATAATCACCGTATAGTTAATGTTTGGGAGATGCATTTCCAATAAAGGGGATCAAATGAAAAAACATCAAATTAATCACAATGCCTTAACACATCTAATTGAAGCGGATGCCGTATCAGTGGTGATTG
>CALISP010000216.1 GCA_938041705.1 uncultured Cocleimonas sp.
CCAGCCGCACGACGTAAATACATCGGTGGTGCATCTGGATATTTTGCTCGAAGCAGTGGAAGTTCTTCTTCTAATAGAATTTGAATACCGGGATATTCGTCACGCAAATAAATGTAGATTGCTTCAGTACCAACAACTTCAGCTGCAATTAACATACCTTCAAGGAAACGGTGTGGATCACGCTCTAGGTAATAACGATCTTTAAATGTACCAGGCTCGCCTTCGTCAATATTGACTGCCATCATACGCGGTGCGGCTTGTCCGTTTACAATGCGCCATTTACGTCCAACAGGGAAACCAGCTCCACCTAAGCCACGTAAGCCAGAATCTTCTAGCGTGGTGAAAATTTCTTCATGTGGCATATTGCCAGCCATGATTTGTTCGTAAAGCTCGTAACCACCATCAGCAACATAAGCATCCATACGGATAGCGCTTGCAGGAGCTTCGTCTTCAATATTTTTTGCATTTACATCAACCATAATAGCATCGGTAGTTGCTTGTAAAATTGGCTTTTTACCTACTACGGCTACAGGTGCACTTTCGCAGCGACCGATACAGGGAACACGTTGTACACGGACATCCTCGCCTACAATGCCTTGAAGTGTAGTGATTAATGCTTCAGAACCTGCCATTTCACAACTGACAGAATCACAAACACGAACCGTTAATTCTGCTGGTGCAGTTTCACCAGCTTTAACAATATCAAAATGATGATAGAAACTAGCGACTTCATACACTTCTGCTTGGCTTATCTTCATGATAGTAGCCAATGCCAGCATGTGCTGATCTGAAAGGTGATGATGTTTATCTTGAATACGATGTAAGTATTCAATCAACATATCACGTTGGAGCGGCAAATCTTCTATTAGGCTTTCAACTTCTGTTAAAGCTTCGTTAATTAGCACTCTATCGCGCCGAACGATATTCTTTCTCTTTTTCATCTCTTCTGTACCCATGTGTACGATGTCAGGCACGTGGCTAATTCTCAAAAAACTTTCGTCTTATGAAAGTAAATTAACTCAAGTGAAACTTTTCTATCTCCATCGGAGTATAGATTAAGTGTTATAGCTTTGTAAAAAACTTTAATAAAACTTTTAAAAAAAGCTAGGTTAAGCGCGTAATGCCTTTTCGTGAAAAGCTAAATGCTCTCCAATAAATGTAGAAATGAAATGGTAACTATGATCATAACCCTCGTGCATTCTAAGCGTTATAGGGAACTCGACTTGTTCTGCAGCGGCTTCTAGATTCGCAGGAAGTAACTGATCTGCTAAAAATTCATCATCTAAACCGTGATCGATCAAAGTTGGCAATGGTTTTGCGCCATTTGCGATTAACTTAGTCGCATCGTATTCGTCCCATGTAGATTGGTCGTCTCCAAGGTAAGCGCCAAAGCATCCTTTTCCCCAAGCGCAATTTATTGGATTATTGATTGGAGCAAATGCAGAGACTGAACGATACATATCTGGGTTTTTTAAAGCACAGATTAAAGCGCCATGGCCACCCATAGAATGCCCTGTAACAGAGCGTACACCAGGTATTATGGGGAAATTAGCTTCAGCGACTAAAACTAACTCTTCAGTTACATATTGATACATTTGATAATGATCAGCCCAAGGTGCTTGAGTAGCGTTTACATAGAAGCCAGCACCTTTACCTAAGTCATATCGATCTGCTTTATCAGGGACATTATCACCACGTGGGCTTGTGTCTGGAATAATTAGTGCAATACCTAGTTCTGATGCATAACGTTGTGCGCCCGCTTTTGTGCGAAAATTATCATCGTTACACGTTAGGCCTGATAACCAGTAAACCGCTGGGACTTTTTCATTTTCAGCCAAAGGGGGCAGATAAACAGAAAATGTCATTTCACATGAACAGCTTGTTGACTCGTGAGTGTGGCGAGTCAGAAAACCGCCGAACTCTTTTACGCTTTCAATTTGTTTAATAGACATTTACTTTCCTTCAATTTTAATTAATTTGATATTTTAAATACAAAAATGGGGTGATGTTAAAGACACCCCCCCACTTTTATGCATTTTGTTTTCTTACTTCTTTAAGAACGATTATATTAGAAAATGATTACCGAACGAATACTCTCGCCGCTGTGCATTAAATCGAATGCTTTATTAATATCTTCTAACGGCATGGTGTGTGTTACTAAGCTATCTAGCTCAATCTCACCTGCCATGTAACGGTCAACATAACCTGGTAATTCAGTTCTACCTTTAACTCCACCAAATGCTGTGCCTTTCCAAGTACGACCAACCACTAGGTTGAACGGACGTGTCTCAATTGTTTGACCAGAGCCAGCTACGCCGATAACGGTAGAAACACCCCAACCCATATGCGTACACTCTAGAGCATCACGCATAACCTGAGTATTACCAATGCATTCGAATGAATAATCTGGACCACCGTCAAATGTGTCTTGCATGTATTCAACAAAAGTACCGTCTTTTACATCGTTAGGATTAACAAAGTCAGTAGCGCCCAATTGCTTCGCAAATTCGAATTTATCAGGATTAATATCAATAGCGATAATTCGTTCTGCGCCGGCCATTACTGCACCTTGAATACACGATAAACCAATACC
This sequence comes from uncultured Cocleimonas sp., assembly GCA_938041705.1. GTDB lineage: Bacteria > Pseudomonadota > Gammaproteobacteria > Thiotrichales > Thiotrichaceae > Cocleimonas. The sequence goes on from CALISP010000216.1 coordinate 2,594, forward strand.
ACCTAAACCAAATACGGCAACACTAGAACCCGCTTCAACTTTAGCCGTATTTAATACAGCACCAATACCCGTAGTAACACCACAGCCAAGTAAACATGCTTTATCAAGTGGCGCTGCTTTGTTGATTTTTGCTAGTGCAATTTCAGGAACAACAGTGTACTCAGAGAATGTAGAACAACCCATGTAATGGAAGATGTCTTTTCCACCTTGAGAGAAACGACGTGTGCCATCTGGCATATAACCTGTCCAGATAGTTCCAGCGATAGTCTGACAAAGGTTTGACTTGGTAGAATTACAGTACGAACACTCTCCACATTCTGCAATATAGAGTGGAATAACGTGATCGCCGACTTTAAGATCTTTAACTCCAGGACCCACTTCAACTACTTCACAACCACCTTCATGACCAAGAATACAAGGGAAAGAACCTTCTGGATCATCACCTGAAAGAGTAAAAGCATCGGTATGACAAACGCCAGACGCGATAACTTTAAGAAGTACTTCACCTTGTTTCGGACCCATTACTTCTACTTGTTCAATTTCTAGGGGTTTTTTAGCTTCCCATGCTACTGCGGCATTACATTTCATATTATTTTCTCCAGCTGTAATTATATTTCGTTTACTTGTTTAGTTAAATTTAAAAAAACCTGATGTTAATTAAGTTTTTCTTACTGTTTGCTATTCATTTGGTTTCAAATTCTTAATTTCTGTTTTTAGCACGTTTAGAATATGTTCCGTTGGTAAGCCAAAAGGTATCAAATGAATAAGCTTACCTTGTCCGTCAATTACATATAAGTTTGCACTATGATCTACCAGATAGTAATCACTATTTTCTTTTCGTGAATGAATTTTTGTTTGTACCCTGTACGCTTTTGTTACTTTATCTATTTCGTCCTTAGTCCCGGTAAGGCCTATTAAATGAGGGCTAAAAAAAGGAACATAATTTTTCAACTTTTCTGGGGTATCACGTTTGGGGTCAACGGAGATAAATAACGCACTTATTTTATCACTCTCTTTTCCCAACTGTTTTAATAACTTAGCCATCGTCGCTAGTTCTGTTGGGCAAATGTCAGGACAATGAGTGTAGCCAAAAAACACCATGACTAATTTGCCACGAAGTTGTTGCAACTCAAAACGCTCACTATTGTGGTCTGTTAGAGTAAAGTCTCCTCCAATGGTAGGTTTATTTTGTTGTGCATACAGGGATATATTTAATTGTAATAACAACAATACGATAAGTAATATAGATATGGATAAATATTTCAGTGTATTGCCGTCTGATTTCCTTTTTGAAATACTACTTATATTAAGCAATCTCATCATTTGGCAATCTCATGTACCCAATTGGGATCATCTTTAGTGAGATCTCCCACGGGTGCTGCAAAGGCGTCAGATACTAATAAATCCACATTGCTACCCGTTAATGATTTCAAAAAAGCGACTATGTCATCTTGCTCATTTTGATCAAGGTTTAAAGGTTTAATACGTGGATCTTGAAGCGAGTTTTTAACGCCTCCTTTATTATAAAAATTCACTACATCTTCTAATCTACTTAATGAACCATTATGCATATAAGGCGCAGTTAATATGACATTGCGTAAACTAGGTGTTTTATACTTCCAACGATCATTGGGGTTTTGAGTAATTTCATATAGGCCTGTATCTGCAGGTGTTTTTTCTCCTACAGAATCAATAATCGAAGTATCCACATCTACAAAAACGCCTGGTGCCAGAGCGACTCTTTCTGTTGCTGGTCTAATCCCCATCGATTCGTTAAAGCCAATTCCCGTATTGTGCATTTGGTTGTCAGTGAATAAAGCATAATCTTTGTTTATTGTGTGGCACGAAGAACAG
>CALISP010000217.1 GCA_938041705.1 uncultured Cocleimonas sp.
TTAAATAGGGTAGATTTTCCAACGTTCGGACGCCCGACTAAGGCAAATACTGGTTTCATGTGAATAGCTTATTTAATAAGGGTAGTTTTGGGGCAGTAGGATACCAAATTAGGCTTTGTATAGATATTAAAACTAAGTGAGCACCCACTATAAGCTTAAGAGAAAACTCTTTCGAAAAAAATATGAGCTTTACATAAGTTAAATTGAAGTTCATCAAGAAAAACTTAATTTCAGTTAAAAATAAGGGGTGTCTTTTTTTAAAAAGAGATTAGTGCATAATTAAAATATGAATGCACCACTGAATTTAAAAGAGTCTTTACAGAACAATAACGACGATCTACATCAACAGTTTATAGATGGCGTAGATATTGTTGAAATCCTTAAATCTCGCAGTCAATTGATTGACGGGATGTTACAACAGATGTGGCAGAAACATCATCTCCATGAGCAACATCAATTATCGTTAATTGCGGTTGGTGGTTACGGACGTGAAGAAATGCATCCTGCCTCCGATGTTGATCTATTGGTTTTATTAGCACATGAGCCTGATGCAAAAACTGAAACTCAATTGTCTGATTTTGTTACTGAGCTTTGGGACCTGGGTTTAGAGATAGGTCATAGCGTTAGAACCTTAGATGAATGTATTGAAGAGGCTACAGCAGATTTAACAGTGATTACCAATTTGATTGAGTCACGATATTTATGTGGTGATATTGATTTGTTCGATCGTTTAAAAGAACAAATATCTCCAGATAAATTATGGTCAAGTAAAAAGTTTTTTCTCGCAAAAATAATTGAACAAGAAAAACGCTATCAACGTTTTGGTGATACTGCATACAGAGTCGAACCGAATCTTAAAGAAGGGCCAGGTGGTTTGCGAGACATGCAAACCATTGGTTGGATCGTTCTGCGTGAATACGGTATTGGTTCTTTAAAAACCCTCAGTAAATTACAAGATAATGACCTTTTAAATCCTAAAGAATACGAGTCTTTGATCGAAGACAGAGATTTTTTATGGAAAGTCAGATTTATCTTGCATCGATTAACAGGGCGAAAAGAGGATCGATTACTATTTGATCATCAGCGCCAACTCGCACATAGTTTTGGTTATACGATTGATGAAAAAAACCAGTCAATTGAAACGTTTATGCAACGATATTATAAAACGATCACTGAATTAGAAAGGCTTAATGAAATTCTATTAGGTTTATTACGAGAGCATATCCTGGAAGATGTAAAACCTGCATCAATTAGAATTAATGATTCATTTAACAATGAAAATAATTATCTAGATATAACAAAAAAAGCCCTCTTAAAAACGCACCCCCCCACTTTTTTAACAATATTTCATTTACTACAACTGCATCCGGAACTTAAAGGTTTAACACCTAAGACCATTCGTGAATTACGTCGAAACCTTCATTTGATGGATGATGGCTTTAGGCAGAATGAAATCAATAAAGAACTCTTTATTGAAATTATTTCTCAGCCTAAGAGAGTTAACTTTGTACTTCGTCTTATGAATCGTTACGGAGTCTTGGCAGCTTATATACCAGTCTTTGCAAATATTGTGGGGCGCATGCAATATGACTTGTTCCATGCCTTTACAGTTGATGATCATACTTTGAATGTCGTCCGAAACATTCGGCGCTTGAGTACACCTCAAGGTGTTGCTGATGATCCGTTTTGTAGTCAGCTATTTAATAAAATAAAAAAGCCAATGATATTGGTATTAGCGGGTATTTTTCATGATATAGCAAAGGGCCGAGAAGGCAGCCATTCTGAATTAGGTGCAGTAGATGCATTAGAGTTCTGCCGTTCTCATAATCTCAATGAGGCTGATGCAAAAACCGTGAGTTGGTTAGTAAGACAGCATTTGTTATTAAGTGGTGTGGCACAGCGTAAAGATATTAATGATCCTGAGGTAATTAAAGATTTTACCAGCATAGTAAATTCACAAGAACGTTTGGATTATTTATATATTTTGACGATTAGTGACATCAAAGGAACAAATCCAACTTTGTTAACGAGTTGGAAACATTCTTTATTAGAGGAGTTACATCAACAAGCGAGTCGTTTTTTGATTAATCATGATCCAAATATAGATTCTAATTTAGAAAATGATAACTTTGTAGAAGAGCAAATAGATGAGAAAAAAGTATGGGTCTTGTCTCAGTTAAATAAACAGAATAAGAATCCAAGTCATTGCGTAAGTTTTTGGCAACGTTTTGATGATGATTATTTCCAACAATTTTCGAAAGAACGTCTCTATTGGCATGTCCGTGAAATAAGCGAAAAACAATTTTCGGATAACATTGTTCGTGTGGCAGATAGCCATAAGCAAGACAGTACGGTATTACTCATATATACCCAAGATCAAAAGGATTTGTTCGTAAAAGTTACTTCTGCTATTGAACAACAAAGGCTGGATATTGTAGGAGCGAGTATAACTTCTACAAAAGATGATTATGACTTGCACACTTTCTATTTGTTAAATAGGGAAGGAGAAATGTTGGCGGATTCAGAAGATAAGAGACAATTACTTGATTCAGTGGCTACGAGTTTAGAGCAGGCACAGTTATCGTATAATTTCTCTCATCATCGCATGCCACGTCAATTGAAGCATTTTGATACTAAAACTTCAGTTACTTTCGCGCTTAATGAAAAGTTGCAACAAACCGTTATAACCATAAAGACTGCCGATAGCGCAGGTTTGTTAACACGAATAAGTGAGGTTTTTAGCCAACAAGGGTTAACAATTCATACAGCAAGAATTACTACATTGGGTGAATCTGCAGAGGATA
>CALISP010000218.1 GCA_938041705.1 uncultured Cocleimonas sp.
CACCCTAGGACGTTTATCTACTGGCCAGTTATATAATTGTCCGGTGAGTTGATCTTCCATTACTGAACGTTTTTCTTCTACAACTAAAATTTCATCTAGACCATCTGCAAATTCATGAGTTTTAACAGGTTCAAGAGGCCAAGGCATTCCTACTTTGTAAACTCGAATACCTATTTCAGCAGCAAGTTTTTCGTCAATACCGAGATCGTCAAAAGCTTGCAATACATCTAAGTAACTTTTACCTGATGTAATAATCCCCAGCTTTGCATCTTTACTATTGATTACTATTTGATTTAAATCATTTTCTAAAGCGAATACACGAGCTGCATAAATTTTAAATTTATTAAGACGCTCTTCTTGTGCTAATGGAGCATCAGGCCAACGAACATTGACTCCGTCATCAGGCAAATTAAATGCTTCTGGAATTTTGATCTTGATACGCTCAGGATTAATTTCAGCAGAAATTGCCGAGTCCATATTCTCAGTAATTGCTTTTAAACCTACCCAACAACCGCAATAACGTGACATTTCCCAGCCATATATACCTAAGTCGAGAACTTCTTGTACATTGGATGGAGCCAGAATGGGCATCGATAAGCTCATAAAAAGATGTTCTGACTGATAAGGATAAGTTGAGGACTTACACCCATGATCATCACCGACAACGGCTAAAACTCCACCATGTTTAGAGGTTCCGGCGGCATTGGCATGTCGGATAGCGTCAACACTTCTATCGAGTCCAGGCCCTTTGCCATACCACATTCCAAAAACACCATCAAACTTACTACCAGGAAGTAAACCTACTTCTTGTGAACCACGAACTGCTGTTGCGGCTAAATCCTCATTAATTCCTGGTACAAAAGTAATGTTATGTTTGTCTAAATACTTTTTAGCTTTCCACATGGTTTGGTCAACCGTACCTAGAGGAGATCCACGATAACCCGAAACAAATCCAGCAGTATTTAAACCTCTTTCTTGGTCACGTTGGTGTTGTAATATAGGTAATCTTACAAGTGCTTCAATACCGGTTAGATAAGCTTTGGTTGTATCTAATTTATATTTATCTTCAAGAGAAACGCTAGCTAGTTTAGGTGCGGTAGTTACTGTGGGTGAAGTCATAACAATCCTCCAAGATTTATTATTAACTTCTAATTGTAAATAGAATTATGGGGATTTTTTATTCTTAACAGACCTTATATTGTTTAATAAAGACTATATAATTCACTTTATTAAGTAATTTAACATAAATAATGCATAAGTGACTCATATGGTGAAATTAACAACACAAGATATTAAAATTATTCAACTGTTACAAAAAGATGCGGACCGAAGTTCTGCTGAGGTGGCTGACACATTGGGTATGAGTCAATCCCCTTGTTGGCGACGTATTAATCATTTAATACAAGAAGATATAATTCAAAAGAAAGTGGCATTGATTAATAGAGAAAAGCTGGGTATTGATTTGGTTGCTTTTGCTACGATTAATCTGAGAGAAGTAAGCCTGAAAAACTTAGAACTATTTGAAGAAGGGGTTGAGCAATTAGATGAAATAGTTGAATGTTATACCATGACGGGTGCATGGGATTACATGTTAAAAATTGTCGTAAAGGATATACGCCAATATGAGAGATTTGTTCGGAATAAACTACTTGAATTACCAATGATTGGCGAAATTCACTCTCATATAGCGGTGACAGAGATCAAAAATACTACAGAGCTGCCGTTGGATACCCAGCTTTAATAGTTGGATATTAAGTGAGATCATTTATCGTGATATTTTTTCAACCAAAAGTCTAAACCTTGTGCATTTAATAAACTGTCAAACTTAATCACACCCTGTTGAAACTCAGGGCTTTGATGGCAGCCCATCTCTGAAAGTTTTAAAAGTAGATATTGTTGTATATTTTGATTAATCAGCTCAATCCTATCTTCGGTAATATCAATCGCATTAAGTGCTATTTGTTTAAACTGTTTTACGCTATCAGTTAGTTGTTTAATAATGTCTGGGGTAGGGGAGATTTCACTAAAATGGGTGAGATATATTTTCTCTGGGTTCTTCTTCATTATCTTATCGATACTGCTTAACAATGCTTCCGGGTCAAATTGCACAGGTGTGGTTGTGGCGAATATGAATCGTCCTACATCTGTAGTTAATTGTGGATAAGACAAGCCAAAAGTATCTCCCGAAAAAAGTCCATTACTTTTCTTATCGTAAATACAAAAATGGTGACGTGCATGACCAGGTGTATCTAAAAATTCAAATTCACGACCATTCATAGATAGCTTGAATCCATCTGGTGCTTGTATTACACGATTTTTATCTATAGCTTTAATTTCACCATATAGAGCTTTAAATTTATCTTCGCCATAAACAGCAGAGGCTCCAGCAATAAGCTTGCTAGGATCAATCATATGCGCGGCACCAAAGGGGTGTATGACTAACTCCGCATTATCACACAAACTCATCAGCTCACCGGCGCCGCCAGCATGATCGAGATGAACATGGGTTGGAATAATATAACGAACATTATCAAAATTGAGATGTTTAGCTTCAAGAGCGTTAAGAAGATAAGGAATACTATGATTCGTACCTGTTTCAATAATGGCGACTTCACCATCTTGTTCAACAATATATAAGGCTGCAATATCAGATGAAATATATTCAGCATCCATCACTGTGATTCCATGTGAAAGATCTTGATAAGTTGCTCGTTGTGTCATTTAACTTCCTGTTGGACTGCTATAGTTTATTAGTGCTTAACAAGCGTTGGCTAGCTTAGGCTTTAAGTGCTTCAATTTCAGATAAAGAATCAGGATCATCAATAGTCGATGGGATAACATACTCTTCACCATTAAAAATATGGCGCATGGTTTTACGTAAAATCTTGCCTGAACGTGTTTTCGGGAGACGCGGAACAACATATACCTCTTTGAATACAGCAACAGCACCGATTTTTTCGCGTACCAAAGCAATTAGCTCTTTGCTAATATCTTCATCACTGGCCTCTATACCATTCTTTAAGACTACAAATCCTGCAGGTAGTTGTCCTTTTAGATCATCATTTCGACCAATCACTGCGCACTCTGCTATTGATGCATGCTTTCCAATAACTTCTTCCATTTCACCAGTAGAAAGTCTGTGGCCCGCTACATTGATAACATCATCAATACGTCCCATGATGAAAACGTAACCATCGTCATCAATATATCCCCCGTCACCACTATTATAATAACCAGGATAAGCTTCTAAGTAACCACTTTTGAAGCGTTCTAAGTCACCCCAGACAGTAGATAAAAAACACGGAGGTAGCGGTAATTTTATCGCAATATTTCCTTGTGTATTTGGACCTAATTGCTTTCCAGTTTCATCTAATACCTGAACATCATAACCAGGGCAAGGTACTGATGAAGAACCTGGTTTTATTGCCATTTGTTCAACACCAATCATATTCGAGACAATAGGCCAGCCACTTTCTGTCTGCCACCAATTATCAATAACAGGCAGCTGTAGTTTTTCTTCAAGCCATGAATGTGTCGCTGGGTCCAAACGTTCACCTGCTGAATAAATGGTTTCAAGAGATGATAAATCATATTGTTTGATGAATTCAGCCGTTGGGTCTTCTTTTATTATGGCTCGATAGGCTGTTGGTGCAGTAAATAAACCCTTAACCTTATGATCTGCAATGACACGCCAGAAAGCGCCTGCATCAGGTGTGAAAACGGGTTTTCCTTCATATAATACCGCAGTAGCTCCATGCAGTAACGGTGCATAGACAATGTAAGAATGTCCGACTGCCCAACCCACATCAGAGGCAGCCCAAAATACTTCGCCTGGTTCAATGTTATAAACCGCCTGCATACTGTATTTCATCGCCACAGCATGACCACCGTTTTCACGAACAACGCCTTTGGGTTTTCCTGTAGTACCCGATGTATAAAGAATATAAAGAGGGTCAGAACCATTAACGGGTGTGCAATCAGCGGGTGTTGATTGTGTTAGTGCTTGTCTCCAATCTACATCGTAAGATTGGTTTAGATCAGCAAGTGCTTCTGGACGTTGAAAAATCACTGAATAGTCTGGTTTATATTGAGCAAGTTCTATCGCCTTATCAACCAGAGGTTTGTATTCAATAATGCGTTGTATTTCAATACCGCATGAAGTACTTAAAATTACTTTAGGTTTTGCGTCATCTATTCGAACGGCAAGTTCCACAGGAGAAAAACCACCAAATACTACCGAATGAATAGCACCCAAGCGAGCACAAGCATACATAGCAATAGCTGCTTGAGGAGTCATTGACATATAGATAATGACTCGATCACCTTTACCTACACCTAAGTCTTTTAACATCCCCGCACAAAGTGCTACTTCATCACGTAACTCGCGATAGCTATAAGTTTTTTGGGTATTAGTTACAGGAGAGTCATATATCAATGCTGCTTGTTCGGCACGACCATTTTCTACATGATGATCAAGTGCCATATAAGCAGTATTCATCTCACCATCAGCAAACCAGTTATAGATACCATGTTCATTTTTAGTAAGTATTTTTTTAGGATTTTTAAACCAAGGAAGAGTTTCAGATTTTGCCTTCCAAAATGCTTCTGGATTATCGCGGGCAGCTTCAAATTCTGTTTTATAGCTCACTTAATACTCCTTTAATGTTTTATATGACTATTTTAATAATTTTTATGACGTTATCATATTTTACTGATGTTATTTGAATGAAATATGGCAAAAGTAGGGGGGTGTCATTAAAACATAATTATTTAATCAATTTGATCACATAAAGCTGATTAAATGTTTCATCGTTTTGAATATAATTTTTGTGTTTAATATAATGAATATTCTAAATTGGTCTTTATCTTTCACTGCTCTTATGTAAAGAATGAGACTTTATAGATAACTGCTCGTAAGAATATATAATGGTTGTATTTATCACTATA
>CALISP010000219.1 GCA_938041705.1 uncultured Cocleimonas sp.
TATTTAGGATCTTGAGGGTTTGAATCATCAATAAAAATATTGCCAGGATGCATATCAGCATGAAAGAAATTATGTCTGAATACTTGTGTGAAAAAGATATCGACACCACGCTCGCCCAATACTTTCATATTGATGTTGTTGTCTTTTAGACGTTGCGTTTGTCCTACGGGTATACCGTAAATACGTTCCATCACGAGTACGTCTTGAGTACAGTAATCCCAATAAATTTCTGGTACATAAAGATCTTTTGAATCTATATGGTTACGACGTAGTTGGCTGGCATTGGCGGCTTCACGACCTAAATCTAGCTCATCAAAAATTACTTGTTCGTAATCTTCAACGACTTCAACAGGACGCATTCTCTTGCCTAAGTCACTCGTCTTGCTTAACATTTTTGCAATTAATAACATCAGGTCAATATCGTGACGAATAGTTTGGTCTATGCCAGGTCGTACGACTTTAACGATGACGTCTTCACCACTGTGTAAAACAGCAGTGTGGACTTGTGCAATCGATGCTGAAGCTAAAGGTTTTTCATCAAATTTAGCGAACAATTCGCCTACAGATTTCTCTAACGATTTTTCTATGATTTTCTGTGCCTCAATGCCAGAAAAGGGAGGTACGTCATCTTGTAATTTAGCAAGTTCGTTGGCAATGTCATCGGCTAAGAGGTCACGTCGGGTTGATAATATTTGCCCAAATTTTACAAATACTGGTCCAAGATCTTCCAATGCTTTTCGGAAACGTTCGCCGCGTGGGGCTCGTTCAGTTTTTTTCCAGTTCCATGGAGATAAATGATAAATAAAACGGAAAGGTTTTAGTGCTGGAATAGCATAGATGTATTCATCAAGGTTGTGTCTTATAAGCACACGATTAATGATAAACAGACGATAAATTTGTGAGAAAAAATTCATATTTTTTTTGTTATGTGTCCTGATTTTTATTTTTAGACATAAATGTTTCTGCCATTGTTTGAATATTATTAATTCTTGCTTGAAGTCGATCAACATCCATTCTTAATTCGTCAACTTGATCCATATAATAATCTAGTTCAGCATCTGCAGGTGTCACTTTTGTTTCTTCGCTTAGATATTCACTGGTATTGAGTTTCATCGCTTCTAAGCTTTGACTAAACCAATCACTTCCACTGCGAAAGACTTGCCCTGCTTGATGAGCAAAAATATCTCCAACCAACTTGGACAGTAGTTCTTCCCAATCAATATCAACTTCTTTTAGTATTGCACTGAATTTTTCTGCAACGCGCATATCACCATCAATCTCGACATCACTCTCAAGCATTGAAGCACCCGAGTTTTCTGCAGTGCTTAATCGCATTAATGCCATTGGAGAACCATGAATGGTTGCATCTACTTCGCCCGTATAGAAATTATGAGAATATTCTTTTTGTTCAACATTATCGGCAAGAGCAATATCAGGATAATTCGCCATCACTTGCATGCCTGAGACGGCAGGTAAAAAGAATAGATTTAAATCTAAGCCAGTTATATGCAATCGAATAATTTTTCCTTCGATTGCTTTGCACTTAGTTAAAGACTCACCATCAAGCTTTAGCCAAACATTTAAGGCTGTTTCAATCGCAGATAAAAGGGGTAGGGGAATATTCACTTCATGTCGCTTCTGTTTAATAACGTATAAATTTTAGAATTTATAGCCCGTATGAAGCGCAACCACTCCGCCAGTCATATTATGATAAGCCGTTCGTTCAAAACCAGCGGCATCAAACATGTCTTTTAACGTTTCTTGGTCAGGATGCATACGAATTGATTCTGCTAAATAACGATAGCTATCTTCATCGTTAGCAACCATTTTACCAATAAGAGGTAATAGCTTAAATGAGTATTGATCATAAATGGTACTTAACCCAGGAACCACGGGCTTAGAGAATTCTAATACCATCAATTTTCCACCTGGCTTTAGTACGCGGTAAATGGAGCGTAAAGCAGCATCTTTATCAGTAACATTTCGTAAGCCAAAAGCCATGGTGACTATGTCATATTTATTATCTTCAAAAGGTAGGCTTTCTGCATTAGCTTGAACGTACTCGATATTACCTGCAATACCCATATTGGTAAGGCGTTCACGACCATTTTCTAGCATCGACCCATTAATGTCAGATAAGGTAACCAAACCATCTTTACCCACGATTCTGGTGAATTTAGCCGCTAAATCACCGGTACCGCCGGCTAGATCTAAAATAGTATCTCCCTTTTTAGCTCCAGATTTTTCAATAGTGTATCGCTTCCATAAGCGGTGTACTCCGGCTGACATTAAATCGTTCATCAAATCGTATTTATCAGCAACAGAGTGGAATACGTCTGCTACTTTGTTCGCTTTATCGGTTACATCTACTTCTTCATAGCCGAAATGCGTAGTCTTCTGAGTCTGATCTTGACTTGCTTGATTTGACATAATGTTTCCTGGATCGCTGATTTTTACTTATGTTCTATGCTTAATATTTATACATCGTAAATGCCTAAATATTAAACAAAACAGTGTTTTAGAGAATCGTATAACAAATTAGTGAGCTATTATATCAATATATGCTCTGATCGTATCTTGATATTTATGAGGTTTTCTTACAAGAACCACTATAAATAGAAAGGCAGATTGAGTTCAATAATTATGCAGACTTTTTTTTTGTAAATTTGAGGTCTGAATGAATAGGTTTAAACACACTTTTCAGAAACAGATAATCTGAAAATTAATGAAAGCATGGAGACTATCTCAATGAAAATTGTATCAATCAAACGATTGGTTTTAGCACTAATCCTTGGACTAGGAAGTGTCATGACTCTACCAGCGTATGCCTGGCCTGATACTGACGAAATGAACATGTGTGGCGCAGCGGTTAAGAACGTTAGATCTTATGGTAGTGATCACCGTGGTTGGGC
>CALISP010000220.1 GCA_938041705.1 uncultured Cocleimonas sp.
GAGAATTGGAAATTGAGTTTCTAGCTTTTTAAGCTCCTGATCTATGACCGTATTAGCTGCAAGATCTGCTGTTGTAACAGGCGAATCATCTGATTTAGTTTCAATATCAAAACCTGATTCATAAACCTCCATTATTTTTTCCCCTGCTTCAATAGCAATTCGACGAACTTCTAATAAAAGCCCGGGTAATAATAGTTGTAGATCACTTGCAGATAATGATTGAGTCATTTTTTCCTTAAATTGAATTATTTATTTAAACTTTTATTATAATTTAATGTTAATTTCTAAGTACTAGTTTCTAGGTATTTTTTCACTAAATATAACGCTGCAATGCTTCGACCTTCAGTGAAATCTTCTTGCACTAATAGCTCATCTATTTCGCTGATATTCCATCTTACTACTTCAAGTTCTTCAGGCTCATCACCCTCTTCGCGGTGCTCCCTTAAATCTTCTGCTAATATTATGCTAGTAACGTGAGCTAAATAGCTTGGTGCTAGACTCAAGCCTTTTAAGAACGTAAGTTTAGCTGATTCGTAACCCACTTCTTCCATCAGTTCGCGATTGGCTCCATCGAGTAATTCTTCCCCATCATCTACTTTACCTTTAGGAAAACCCAACTCATAACGATTCGTGCCTGCCCCATATTCCCTTATGAGTATCAGTTGATCTTCATGTCCTTTCATTTTTAAAATAGGCACAACTAAAACCGCTCCAACACCTGTGCTAGCTAGACGTTCATACTCTACTTTCACACCATTAGAAAATTCTAAATCAAGTGCTTCGATTTTAAATAATCGACTAGTGGCAACAACTCGGGTTTGGTGTATGGTTGGTTTCTGTTTCACATTAATTCTCAATTTTTCACTCTTACTTATCTATGGAGTCTACCCCTTGGCAAGCGCAATTCCCATTGAATGGCATCAAATTAATACTGTTTTTTTAGATATGGACGGCACATTACTCGATTTACATTTCGATAACCATTTTTGGTTAGAACATATGCCTAAAAGATATGCCGAAAAAAATAATATATCCTACCAACAAGCCAGCGATATTTTGATAAGGCATTCTGAATCTACTCAAGGGTCTCTAGATTGGTACTGCTTGGACCATTGGACAAATACTTTAGACTTAGACGTAATCGCTCTAAAGCATGAAGTCGCTGATAAAATTGCAATTCGCAAGAATGTTATTCAATTCTTAACTCATTTGAGAACTTTAAATAAACGAATCGTATTATTAACAAACGCACATACAGACAGTGTCAAACTTAAATTTAGTTATGTGGAGCTTGAGTCTTACTTTGATACTGTCATTACCTCTCATGACATTGGGCTTGCTAAAGAGGAATTAGGGTTTTGGGAAGCACTAGCACATCATGAAAAATTTGATAAAAAACATAGTATGTTTATCGACGACAATTTCGATGTATTGGATAACGCTAAACAAATAGGAATAAAATACTTACTCACAATCAGTCAACCTGACTCGAAAAAGCCAATTAAAAATACAGATAATTATGTTGCGATTGAAGACTATCAACAACTAATATATTAATCATACAAAGAAAATGACACCCCCCACTTTTGAACACTTTTCTATCAATATTCTGCTAGAATAGCGGAATAATAAGACTTAAGTTTAGGACGACTTATGAAAAAACAGGCTGTTGAATTTACTCTTTTAAATATACTACTTAGCACGAGCATCTCAAAAATCATGAATACTATAACCAATGTCATGCTCTTAACTATGGCGGTATTATTTAGCTTAAACGCACATGCGAAACAAAATGTTCTTCTCGATGCCAACGGCATCCCCTTAACTGATGAAGTATTGTTATTGTTAAGTAGTGGCACAGAGAAATTTGACCAGAGAAATCAAACAAAAAAACCTATTTCAAATTCTTCTAAAAAGTCCTCGACTGACGAAACGAAATTAGAATCTAGCAAATCAAATATTAAACTCATTAAGAGGCCTAAACGACAATCAAATCCCTTATTAGAAGAGGAAATGCTTGACGCAATGAAGGCGGGTAAAGTACAGCGCGTTAAACAGTTATTAAGAGCAGGTGTAGCACCCACCTTTAAAAACTATAAAGGGGAGACACCCTTGGGTATCGCTGTTTCAAGAGGTTGGGCCTCTATGGTTATTAGTCTGATTGAAAACGGAGCTGATATTAATGAAAAGGGTGCCAGAGGTGTGACTTTACTGCATGTAGCTAGCGCGAAAGGATTAACTGACGTCGCAAAAGTATTAGTAAGAGGCGGGCTAAGTCCTTCTAAAAAAACGGATAAAAACTGGACGCCCTTACATGTAGCAGCTCGTTATAATCATTGGCAATTGGTTCAATATTATGTTTCTGAGGGAGTTGATCCTGATATTCGTAATTCTGATGGCCAAACTGCTTTGGGGCTTGCCAGACACCTTCGTCACCAGGGCATTATTAAAATTCTATCAAGAGTGACAAGAAGAAGCTCATTGGACTTTGCAGAGATGAATCTACTGAAGAAAAAAAGTAAAAAGAAACGTAAAAAACGCAAGTCAAAAAAATAGTTTTTATAATTAGCAAACTACTCATAAAAAACATTTAACAACGACTCATATTACCAACTGCGCTAGTCGTTTTATGGAATCACTGTTACTTTGGTCGTATTTAAAAGCGATTACTTCGCAGCCAACTCGCTTTTGAATATCTGAAAAATTATCCATGGCTTGTTCTGTTTTATTTTCCAGCTGTTTTTTTATGAAGTTATCTTTCGGTTCATTTAAGACAATTGCTCTTAGGTTTAAACCTTTTTTAGCAATTGCTTCAACATTCAACAATGTTTGATTTATACAACCTAAACGATTCTCTACCACTAATAAAACAGGTAGCCCTAGTATTACTGCCAAATCGGCATTCAAGCCATCAGAACAAATCGGTGAATAAAATCCACCTGCGCCTTCAACATACAAAAAATCTGATTCATTTATTTCTTTTAAACAGTCTCTTTCAAGTTTTTGCAAGGTAATACTTTGACCTTCAAGCATGGCTGCTCTATCTGGTGAGATAGCCGCAGTAAAACGGTTTGGACAAACCGTACCTAAAGAGTCCTGCTTTCCCGTTGAATAAGCCAACATCCATGCATCAGTTTCACTTAAATCTGTTGATGTTGGCCAACCTGACTCGACAGGCTTTCTTGCTTGAATGTTTACATTCAGCCTCTGTAGCTCAGCCACTAATTTTGACCCAACCCATGTTTTACCGACATTAGTGTCGGTTCCAGTCATAAACAAACCTTTCATTTTATTTTATTACCCGATCTATTGTTAACACCATATAAAATCTTAGAAGCCTTTGCGATAATTTCATTAACTGCAATAGAGCCGTAAATTCTGCTATCAGCACTTTTATCTCGATTATCCCCCATTACAAATACATGGTTTTGTGGAACAGTAAGCAATGACATGTTTAACGAATAAGGTGTTTTATTATTACTTGCCGATACATAAATTTCGTTAACTAACGTCTTATTTACGAATAGTTTACCGTTTTGTAATTGTATATTATCGCCTTCAATACCCACTATTCTTTTAATATACTGAACTTTAGTTTCAGAATTTTTTATTCTTTTTCGATAAAATACAATCACATCATTTCTTTTAGGTACGTTATCAGAGTATGCAAGATTAGAAACCGAAATATAATCACCGGGAGTCAAAAGAGGCTCCATTGATTTACTTGGTATTTGATATATATCAAAACCAAACACTCGAGGTCGAATATTATCTGTTTTCAAATTGTAAGGATTTATATAATAAATGGACACAAGCCCCAAACTAATTATGATAAATAACATAATTAGAAGTTTGCTGATACGCTTAATCATTTATTACAGAACAGTATAAAATTAACATCGATTGATTTTAGCATTAAAACAAACACATATATTAAGGTTCCAGATGTCTCAAACAATGTCAAAACCGGATACTCAGGCAGTTAAGCAATATCTGCTCGATTTACAAGATACTATCTGCCAGCAATTATCCGCAGAGGATGGTAGTGGATCTTTCGAAGAAGATTCATGGACCCGTGAACAAAACCCTGAAAAGCCTGGAATGTATGGTGGTGGACGCACACGTTTGCTTGTTGATGGGGATATCATCGAACAAGGTGGTGTAAATTTTTCTGATGTTAGCGGAGACAAAATGCCAGGCTCAGCTACTGCGAATAGACCAGAGTTAGCTGGCAGAAGCTTTAAAGCGATGGGGGTCTCATTAGTCATTCATCCCAAAAACCCAATGATACCTACCTCTCATGCTAATGTTCGCTTTTTTATAGCTGAGAAAGAAGGAGAAGAACCAGTTTGGTGGTTTGGTGGAGGTTATGATTTAACTCCTTACTATGGATTTGATGAAGACTGTACGCACTGGCATCAAACAGCAAATAAAGCCTGTGAAGAGTTTGGTGATGATACTTACGATAAATACAAAACATGGTGCGATGATTACTTTTACTTGAAGCATCGAGATGAACAACGCGGTATAGGTGGCTTATTTTTTGATGATTTAAATGAATGGGGATTCGATAAGTGCTTCGAATTCTTAAAATCTGTAGGCAACAGCTTTATAGAGGCTTACCAACCTATTATCTCTAAACGAAAAAACTTACCTTACAATAAAGAACAAAGAGACTTTCAATTGTATAGACGCGGAAGGTATGTCGAATACAACTTAGTTTATGACCGAGGAACTTTGTTTGGATTACAATCAGGAGGAAGAACAGAGTCAATATTAATGTCGATGCCACCGTTGGTTAAGTGGAAATATAATTGGAGTCCAGAGCCAAATTCTGCTGAAGCCCTGCTATATGATCATTTCTTAAAACCTAAAGATTGGATAAATATTTAGAATCAAAAGTATTCCTTTTTATTAAGGAATATTTTACTTAAGAGTTACAGCAAAATTTACTCAACAGTAATATCGAAAGATATACAGGAAAACATGACTTTGCAGTAACCAAACAAAAAAACACCTCAAAATACGGAGGTGTCTATTAAATAAACAAGTTTACTTAATAATTGCGAGTGCTCGACTAGCGCTAATTAAACCATCACCATATTCTTGGTCACGACCCGGTTTACCTAAATCAACAGCCGTTCGCTTCAATACATTGTTTATATTTTTATTGCCTTTACGTGATAATAGTAAAGCAGCAACTCCACTAACATGTGCAGAAGAAATAGACGTACCAGTGGCTAATTTATACTTTCCGCCAGGGGCTATTGTTAAGATATTTACTCCAGGTGCAGCATAATCAATAAAGCGACCTTTATCAGCCATATCAAATAACTTCTTATTTTCATCTACAGCAGTGGCTGTCAATACTCCCGGTATTAATGCTGGGTAGATAGTACTGCCCCATTTACCACCATTACCTGCAGCTGCAACAACTATGATGCCTTTTTTAATTGCTTTATTAACCACTTTTTCTACCAAAGAATCTTTTCCTCCAGTAAAACTTAGGTTAATTACATCCACATTACGTTGAATACAGGCATCCAATGCTTTTGCTACATCAGAAGACGAGCCTTTTAAGTTATTTGGTTGATTTGGTTCCGCTCTAAAAGCCCCCACTGAAAACAATTTTGCTTTAGGTGCTATTCCAATGTGTTCATTCTGGCTAACTAAGACACCAGCAACACTAGTTCCGTGCAACATTGACCCTTCGTTTGTCTCGTCCACATCAAAAAGATCTAAAGTTTCAATATGTGAGTTTGACAGTGAAGGATGGAAGATATCAATAGGCGTATCTACCATGCAAATAGTCACACCTTTGCCTTTGGTAGTTTCATGTACAAATCGCACACCTGTTTCATACATTGAATAAGCATTAGTGAAAGCAGTTGCAGCTGGCTTAAAAATATTATTTGTAGCTGCTTCGACAGACTTTTCTTTTTTATTAATGGTTTTACTTAAGTTAAGAGGGTTTTGTCCATTAGTTTTAGCAACTAACATTCCTGTATTAACAGATGATAAAACAATCTTACTACTTGGCTCTAAACCATACTTCTTAGCAAGACTATTTACCGAACCACCTTGATCTGCAGGATAAAGCAAAACAAGCTCATCCTTAACAAAATTTGTTCGAGCTGGGACTGGACGATCAGGCTCATAGATAAAATCAAAGTAGACAGGATCAGTACTCTCGTCTTCTACTAGATAATTTTCCGCACTTACGCTCCCTACCACTAAGATAGAAAGTGTTAGAGTGAGTAAATGTTTTAAATTAAAATTCTTCACCAGCAAACCATATTAATTCTTTTTGAGCGAGTAACGCATCGATTGTTTTTTGAGTCTCTGCAGTACTCATTATTTTATTGAAACTAATTTGGTAAATACCTTCTTTGTCAGGAACACTTTCGATTTTTGAAAGTTTGCCTTTAAGAACATTATTATCGCCTAGTTCCGTAGAAGTGCCCTTAAACCCAACTAATAAGACTGTTTTCGATGCATTAGTTAAAGTATTTTGATCATTACTAGGCTGGCTAACTGCGGAAGCTGGAATAAAGTCACTTTTGTCATCAAACAAAGGAGTAATAAATGCAGTAAGAGCCGCTACCGATAATACTAATACTGCCACACTGGCTGCCCGTGAGTATTGAGGTATGCCATCTGAATTTGTACTTAAACCAAGAAAACTTTTGAGCTTATCAAGGAGTGAATTTGATGTACTTAAATTATTAGCTTGGTTACTTTTAAGATCTTCAGCTTCAGCAATATCAATCATATTGAATACAGATTTCAAACGCTCTTCTTGAGCCCCAATAGCACTGAGGTCGAGCAATGAATTGTCAGCCGATACAGTTTCTATTATCTGTAGCTCTTGTGTAACTAGCTCTTCCAGTAAAGGGTATTCCACTAAAGCTTTGTCAAAAAAAGCCTGATCATCTACTGAAAGCTTGCCAATAGCGTACCACGGTACTAATTCCAACAACTCTTCTGGGATATCACTGTTACTGTTTTTAGTATTGTTATTCATATTATGTAAGTAGATCTTCATTACTCAAAATAGCTTTTAAATGCTTTCTAGCATAGAACATACGAGTTTTAACCGTATTTTCCGAAACATCTAACATCTCTGAAATTTCTC
>CALISP010000221.1 GCA_938041705.1 uncultured Cocleimonas sp.
TCGCATGCTTTTAGTGCAACTGCTAAAGCATCAGGAAGTAGGGTCCAATCTTTGTTTATATTATTGGGTGTTTTTATCATTTGTTATTTTCTTTTTTGTTTATTTCTAAATCGAATAAAAACTAACTATTCAACTTGTTAAGGGCAGACTTAGTCAATGAAGTGATTTGATCAAAGTCACCTGACTTAACTAATTGACTTGGTGCTACCCAGCTTCCTCCAACACAAATCACGTTTTCAAGAGATAGAAAGTCAACATAGTTCTCTTCATTAATCCCACCTGTTGGACAAAATTTTGCTTGTTGAAATGGTCCGCCAAAGGACTTTAAAATGGAAACACCGCCTAGAGTCATTGCAGGAAAGAGCTTGAAGTGGGTATAACCTAAATCCATGCCTTGCATAATTTCTGAGCCCGTTGAAATACCTGGAATCAAAGGGAAATTAATATGATTCGCTCTTTGTAACAATGATTGAGTTGATCCTGGGCTGAGGGCAAATGCTGCACCAGCATCTCTCACTCTAGCTAAGTCACTTGGATTTAATACTGTTCCGGCACCAATATGAGCCTCTGGTACTTCTTTTGCTAAAAGACTAATTGCATCGATTGCTGCATCTGTTCTTAAGGTAATCTCAAGGACATTAATTCCGCCCGCTATCAAAGCATGTGCAAGATCTATCGATTGTGCAACATCTTCAATTTCAATAACAGGGATAATGGGTGATAAAGACATTATCTCTGATGGGGTTAGGTTGGTATTGTTCATATCGTTTGCCTTGTTACAATTGTTGTTTGAAAGACACCCCCCTACTTTTTAGGTATTTTTCTTAAAACTGCCAAAAAGTGGGGAGGTGCCTTTATTGTTTCTATTTATCTTACGTTTGTTCTTCGCCCGGTAAACTAAAGATTGAAGCCCCTTCTTCAGCCCCAGAAGTATTCTGTCGTAAAGATGCAAAAAGCTCTCGACCCATAGCAAAACGATTACCACCTAATTCAGGCTTTACTATTTTACGTTTGGCTAGTTCAACTGAATCGATTAGTAATTCAACTATTTCATTTTCAACATCCAATCTCATCGGATCGCCAGTTTGAATTTTAGCAATCACTCCACCCTCACTGGCTTCTGGCGTCATGTGAATTGCTGATGCTACCTTGCCAGATGCACCTGACATTCTGCCATCAGTAACGATACCTATCTTAAAGCCTTCATCTTGAAGTGCTCCAAGTGCAGGAAGTAAACCATGAAGTTCTGGCATACCATTAGATTTCGGACCTTGATAACGAACCACTGCGATAAAGTCTTTGTTTAACTGACCTGCTTTGTAAGCTATATCTAATTCTTCTTGTGAATTGAATACTTCAGCAGGTGCTTCAATGAGTTTATGCTCAGGCTTAAGCGCCGAGGTTTTAATGACACTACGACCTACATTGCCATCTAGAATACTTAAACCACCATGGTCGCTAAAAGGCTCTGAGATTGTGCCAACAATATCTTTCTTTGTTTCGTCTATGGATGCCTGAGTCCATGTCACTTTGTTAGCTGATGAATCTAAGGTTGGTAATTGAGTATAGGTATCGAGACCTTTACCCATGATAGTGTTTACATCGTTATGTAATAGCTCATTCTCTAACAGCTCTTTAATCACCACTGGCATGCCACCCGCTTCGTGGAAGTGGTTTACATCTGCACTACCGTTTGGATAGAGTTTAGTGAGCAATGGAATAACTTGTGCAAGATCATGAAAATCTTGCCAGTTAATGACTATGCCTGCAGCTCTAGCCATGGCAACTAAATGAATAGTGTGATTACTTGAACCACCGGTAGCAAGTAAACCAATAACTGCATTTACAAAGCTCTTTTCATCTAGCATCTTACCAATACCCATTGAACTGGCATCAGTATTTATAAGCGAGAGAATTTGTTCTGATGAAGCTTTAGTTAGTTCGTCTCTTAACGGTGTATTGGTCGTTACAAAGGAAGAACCAGGAAGATGTAATCCCATCATCTCCATCAGCATTTGGTTGCTATTCGCAGTACCGTAAAAGGTGCAAGTACCAGCACTATGATAAGAAGCCGACTCGGAAGCCAATAATTGTTTTTTACCAACCAAACCTTTGGCAAAGTCTTGTCGCACTTGTACTTTTTGAGTGTTACTAATACCCGATGGCATTGGACCACCTGGGATAAACACAGCAGGTAAGTGACCAAAGCTTAAGGCACCAATAATTAAACCGGGAACAATTTTATCGCATACGCCCAAATACAGCGCTCCATCAAACATATTGTGTGATAGAGCAATCGCGGTCGCTTGGGCTATCACATCACGACTGAATAAACTGAGTTCCATCCCTGGCTGTGATTGAGTAACGCCATCACACATCGCTGGTACACCACCTGCAAATTGTGCAGTTGCACCTGCTTCTTTTAGTGCTTGTTTAATAATTTCAGGAAAGGTCGCGAAAGGCTGATGAGCTGAAAGCATATCGTTATAGGCAGATACGATTGCAATATTAGGAACTACATCATCAGACAAAAGATCTTTATCACCTTGAGAACATGCAGCAAAACCATGAGCTAGATTACTGCAACCCAAGGCTGTTCTATTAACACCTTTTAAATCTGCATCGTTGAGTCGCTGAAGATAAATCTCACGATAAGGCTTACTGCGTTCAATGATGTTATTCGTCACTGTTTGAATCTGGGTATTCATGTTTGATACCTAATGGTTATTCCTGTTAGCTGATGGTTTTGTATAGGTTTGTAATGATAATATTGATTTAAACGAAGATGTTTTAATATTTCACTTTCTAAGCATCTTCATGCCAGCTTCTACCATCACGCTCAATTAATGCGACAGCAGAACTAGGACCATCAGTGCCTGCTACATATTTCTTAACTTTGATATTATCTTCGTCCCAAGTCTCTAAAATATTATCTGCCCATTCCCATGCTGCTTCTACTTCATCACGACGCATGAACAAAGTGGCATCATTTTTGACTACATCTAATAACAAGCGTTCATAGGCTGTGGGTGAACGTGGGTCATCTTCTGCAATATTGAGCTCAAGTTCTACAGGGCGAAGTCTCATGCCTTTACCAAGACCAGGGACTTTATTCATCATCAACAGTCTTATACTTTCTTCAGGTTGGATATGGATAATGAGTTTATTAGCTTCAAGTGGTTGTCCGTCATTTGGAAAAATGGAATGAGGAATATCTTTAAACTGAATAATGATCTCTGAAAAACGACCTGACATACGCTTGCCAGTGCGAAGATAAAAAGGTACTCCACTCCATGTCCAATTTTCTATATCTGCACGTAATGCGACGAAGGTTTCAGTGTCGCTTTCATGGAGCTCATCATCATCTTCTAAATAACCCGGTACTGCCTTATCTTTACTGACACCACTTTTGTATTGACCACGAACTGTATTTTCAGCAACTTCGCGTTTACTCATTTGGCGTAAAGATTTGAGTACTTTTACTTTCTCATTTCGAACACTGTCGCTATCGCTTTGCAAACTGCGCGGAGGCTCCATCGCAACAAGGCACAGCAACTGCATTAGATGATTTTGTACCATATCGCGCATTGCGCCATACTTATCGTAATAGCCCCAGCGACCTTCAACTCCAACCGTTTCTGCTACCGTGATTTGAACATGATCGATACTTTTGTTATTCCACAAAGGCATGAATAAGGTATTTGAAAAACGTAAAGCTAATATGTTTTGTACTGTATCTTTACCAAGATAATGATCAATGCGAAAAATGCTACTTTCAGGAAATACAGCCGCTACTAGATCATCAATTTCTTGGAATGATTTAAGATTATGCCCAATAGGTTTTTCCAGAACCACACGACTGTTATTAGTGACTAAACCTGTCTCGTTTAACGCCGTACATATCTCACCAAATAACGATGATGGTGTAGACAGATAATTGACTCTATCTCGATCAGGAAATTCGTTTAAGGCATTGACCAGTGGTTTGTAGTTATCAGCATCACTGATATCCATTTCAATGCAAAACAACTGCTTTGAAAAAATGGTCCAACTCTCTTCAGAGAAAAAATTATCAGGGTGATATTCGCTAAATTTCTGAAGCACTAACACTCGATGCTCTTCGTCACTAACTTTACTACGAACTGTGGAGAAAATACGTGTATTTGGATCGATATGATCATGCCAGAACAGATAGTAAAGTGCTGGCATTATCTTCCGTAGTGCAAGGTCGCCATGCCCCCCAAATATAATGATATCGACAGGTGGTAAGTCTCTTGGCATTTCTTTTGCCATGATATTTTATCTATCCTCTTATACGTTATTAAGAACGAGGTTTAAGTTATCCATTGAACAATGATGATTCAGTGATATTCAACTTTATTTGTTTTATACATCCGGAGCGCACGAAAATTTCATTGCTTAGCTCATTTGATAGTTCTAGAACATCCATGGTTTCGTATTTGCCATTTTCTAGCTCAATTTCCAAATTACTTAGAGAATCGTTCAATTGATATACAACTGGAATTTGACACCAAGTAAATGCCAATGCTCCTTTTGGAATAAGGATCTCTTGCCACTCATCATTAACATCAAGATATTCAAAAGGTTTTGCTTTTGTAACAAACTCACATTCACGTAAAAGCTTAGGCTGAAAACTTGCGGCTCCGTTACTCACTCTTATTCCAAGTTCACCAAATCGCGTTAATATTTCTTCTTTTACCTGTCCTGTCATTCCAGGTTGTTGAGCACCTGCATAACCTGGTGTATGGGAGTATGGGTCAGTAGGAAAGGCCCCGTATTCAAGAGGAGTTTTGTTAAAACCAATACCTTCTCTTACTTTATAATATTGACGTCCTAGTTCATTTCTAGTGTCGCTATCTGCATCTTGCCCAAGAGCTTCAAAATACATTTCTTGTACGGCTAATAATAATTTAGAAACCATGTGCCAATAAATACAACCTAGTCCTTCGAAACCAAACATTCCACCTGAACGACCAGTGAATTCTTTATGATTGAATACCTCTTCATAAATGCTTTGTAAAGGCCCTCTTATAGAATCAATCTCTTCACCATAGATTTCAATTAACTCATTTAAATTATTGTCAAGTTGACCTTTATTAATCAAATTTGCATTGAAGCGATAGTCGCCATCAACATCCATATAAACAATATTGTTGTATCCGTCATCAAGCATTTTTTGCAGAAATGGCAAACTGTTAAACTGTAACTTTGATAATTGGTTTTTATCTAAGAAACTAGGAAGCTTCCGATCTGGATATAAGATAAAACTATGCTGTTCAGGCCAATATAAATTGGTTTCAAATAACACATTCAATAAGTTAACT
Organism: uncultured Cocleimonas sp.; assembly: GCA_938041705.1. Taxonomy (GTDB): domain Bacteria; phylum Pseudomonadota; class Gammaproteobacteria; order Thiotrichales; family Thiotrichaceae; genus Cocleimonas. The sequence goes on from CALISP010000221.1 coordinate 5,346, forward strand.
GCTTCTTTAGGAGCAATAGCTCCAGAACTAAGTGCTGATACCTGACCTTCTAACATCGAATATAAGTTATCAACTTTTAGCTCGTCACCTTGAAGGTTTAATAAATTATAAGCATGATAAAGACCATTATCAGATTTATTGCTAGCTATACTATGATCAATAGTAATTAATGCATTGTCCAACAAGGTTTTGATTTTACTAAGACCTTGGCTTTCTTTTTTACCAAAACATTCTTGTTTGTATATTGTTTCACGATAGGTACTCGCAGCTGCTCCTAACTCTTGGAGCACTTCATATCGACGAGTATTAGTAATTGATTCCTCTACTACAAATGCACTAGCTTTTTGTAGTACTTCACATGTCTCACCCAACCATGTATTTACTTCCTTAGAGAGATCAACCGTACCCGATTCTTCTTTTAATAAATCCTGTAAGAAGGAAACATAACGACGTAAATAATAGAGAGTAACCATGGATAAACCTTGGCCGACAATCGCATTATTTGCATCATTCCATTCAGGTCGTTGAGTATTTAACCAAATACCTCCATCTATAACTAAGTTAGATAATTTACTCAACAATGGTACGAGTAATTTTTCAATAAGGTTTACTAAATATACCTTATCATTTTCATCAAGCAATAATTTACCATCAGCACCAAAAGTGTTTACACGTTGTTCAATTTTATCAGCAAGTTCTAAGTCAAATTCTACTGTACTCTTAGAATCCTTAATTATGTCTTCAAATGATTTAATTCTATACGGAACGTTTGCATAGGCAAAAATAGACTGATAAAGCAGTTCACCTAATTTTTCCGGGTGAAAATTATTAGAATGCTCTAACAATTTTAATAAATATATTATTTGATGATCGCCCCAATATCCAATATAGCTCCATGGATCTTCAGGGTCTTCAGTTTCCCAATCAATTCCTTCTTTTGTAATACGATATGGGTTGTAACCATCGATAGTGCTCGCATTAACAAACTTGGTTATAAAACTTTCTATATATTGAGGATAACTTAGAGATAAAGCTTCCCAGTTTTGAAAAATATCACGCCAATTTCCTTGATAATTAAGCAGTCTTTTACCGTCACTATCTTTTAACTTAATTGCAAACTCATTCCATGGCCTACTCGGATCACCGTGTCGACGCCCAAAGGTTAAAGGAAGATATTCGTAACCTAATCTTATTAGATTGCTATCCGAAGTAGTTGCTAATAGAGAATGTAACTGTTCAAGTCCAAGTTTTTTTGGAAATGAATCAAAGAGAGTCTCATGAAACTTGTATACTTCATTATTAAAATGAATGATGTGGGAGACAAAATCTTGACTATCAATTTGATATTGATCATCAAACACACCTCCACGCATCCCATTAAAAAGCACATTTGCGTAGTGATGAATAGTAACGTTTTCTTCTGCTGCAACTTGAAAACCATCCAGACCTCCCATGATACTTTTTAAGTCATCAGAGCCTTCTTCTATGGATACTTTTAAGGAAACACGAATCTCTGGATTATTGATCAAAGTTCGACGCAATTGTACTACTTGACCTTGAGACTGCTCAACATTAGCAACAATCATCCATTCTTTAGCGGCACGAGGCTCAAGTTGGAATGTGGCATTTATTAAGAATGCACCTCGTATTCCTCTCGTATGAGATTCTTGTTGTAGTTTTTTACCAGTACGAAAATTATCTAATTGCTGTGAACTTAATAAAACATTTGATACATCTTCTATTCCAGTATGAAAAACCGTATTTGCGTACATTGATTCATGAGGTTCTGGACGATCTGTAATACCTGAATATAAAGTGTAATAAGCTAACCCAGCTGTTTCATCATACTCATTCCATTTATAAGCATCGACTAAATTGCTTGAACTCGCTTGTATGGAACGAGGAGTACCTGCAGGTAAAATATTTTGTAAGCCATCAATAACTTCAACAGTCATTGGATGATTTGAAGTGCTAGTTAGTTCGCTTTCTCTTACAAAACCAAAACCATCACTACTCATCCATGAATAATTAAATTTTAGTTTTAGATCATGATTTATTTCTTCAAAACAGAGTTTATTACCTAAAAGGTTCTTATAGATATTACGAGTTATTTTATAACGCCCGTCATGCTCTTTATTAAAAGGCTCCCATACTAAACCATTATCTAAACGAAATAAGGTCTTACTACCAGTATGAGAAGTACTTTCATGAATTTTATCGACGGTAACATAAGGGAACAGTGCATTTTCGGGACACACACGTCCAGCTGTTAAACCGCCATTAGAAGATATAAATAACCAGTGATCACTATTAGAAACAAGACTAATAAAAAATGGAGACATTCTATCAACATTACTGATTAGATAATAACGCTCACCCTTAAATTCAGTGAATTCTCCAGACACAGATGATGAACTATCACCTACTTGCAACTCATTCTTACCTTGGTTTATTGTCATGGTTTCTCGATCTTGAGTCACAATTTCATCTAGCATACTTAATTACCAAAGATATATCTCTGTGAATTACAGCAGAGATCTTAATTTCGACCTCCACTGTTAATTGGTTTTTTATTTATGATGCAGTGAGCATCATTTATATTTATACCAAAGAATTAGAATCTATATTCAAAGAACGCGCGTACTTCAAACATTTCATCATCTTGATAGACTGGGTCTGCCAATCGAGAGCTATCATCCATAGTTCGATATAGAGCCTTTACGCCTATTTTACTTGAATCTTTTTCAGGTAGGCCTTTACTGAGTAACTTCACATATTGAAGCTCGTATTGCTCAGGAAATCTGATATCAAAATCACGCTGGAAGTCATAGCGTCCAAATCCATCTTTAACAAACTTAGCTGAGAATATATGCTCGTGGTTGTAGATAAACTTACCTTCTACAGAGTAATGCCTTTTGGATTTACCAAAAGTTGAAATACCATCACCGGGATTCTTTGATGATTGTTGTTTACCAGCTTCTAAATTTAAAACTGTATTCAACTTATTACTAGTATTAAACACCATTTTACTCTTTAACAACCATACATCTGTAGCCGCAAGACCTGTATCATTGAAAGTTGCATTTGCTACATCAAATTCGTCGTTATAATAAGTAAACGCATCAGTTCCTGAGCCATATTCAGTAGCAGTTATACCTACATTGAATGCAAAAGGCGCATCTTCTCTAAGATCATTATCCCACTCATAGAAGAAAGTACCAGGAGTCGGATCATAGGTAAAATACAACTCTGCTGATTTAGCATCACGGTTATCTAAAACAAAAAACGGGTCAGTTCCATTCTTTCGAGGTCTTATTCTTGGCAATCCAGAACCCTTTGGATTTGCACCTATTAGGTTTTCACGATATAAAAGACGAGGGTAAAGCGTATAACTTCCAGTAGTAAATCTTGCACCCATCTCAAACTCTCTTTTATTGCCTAGAGAGGAATAAGGAAGCTCTGTTCCAAAATCTCTTATATGATCACCACTATCGGCTACAACACCTGCTTGGTTTGTAGCGACATAAGCTCTGATTTTTTGTCCAACATCAAAAGAAAGTTTAGCTTTAAAACCTAAAGTATCCTCAAGCTCTATATCTTTAGAATATGCAACACCATCTTCTTCATAATAATAGGTTTCGCCACGCTTATTAGTACCAGAAACAATTCCACCTACTTCTAAGATTCTTTTTGAACCTAAATCAAATGTACCTTGAAGTGTCGTTTGACGTGATTTTGAACCTGAAGAATCGGTTGTACCTGTTGAACCATCACCAGCTTGTTTAAAGTCTTCCGCATGCATGAAAGTATATTTTTTACCCTCACCAAACTGATACTTCAAAATAGCCTTAGGGTTTGCTCCCCAATAGACTTCTTTACCTCCAACAATATTTAGTCCATCTAATGACCCTTTACCAACAAACTCAACACCAGAAGGGGCTTTAGAATTCCAGATATCTTGACCTTCCATATCCGTTGTTTCTCTCAATAAGCCAAAGAAATCACCTTTATCACCCCAGTGGTAACGAGGTACATGATAAAAACCCAGTAAGTCAAATTTCTCTCCTGTGTAACTCGCTTGAAAATCATAAATTTCAATTCTGTCACTAGACTTGGCATCATCTAAATTAATTCGATCACCATATCTAAACTCGAAATCACTCTCAGATGATTTACCGATTAGGTTGACGGTAAAATCACCCTGAATTTCTTTAGTAGGCTGAAAGGCAAAATCCATAAATGCCATTACTGTATTACTGTAACCTCTATCACTGATATCGCTTGTGACTTCTCTTTCACCTTTGACCAATCTTTCAAGTCTTAAACTTCCTCCGGTTACAGAGAATTTTTCTGTTTTAGCATCTTTAAACTTAACTGTATCAAACTTAACATTATTAAATGTTCTATCAATTACTGCATTACCTGCATACGGGTTTGCTTTCCATACTTGAGCCAATACATCATATGCCATACGAGGATTCGTTTTGTATACACCATCAGAATCTATATCACCGATACTGCTAACACCAAACCACTCTTCATTCATATTATTCTGACCTTCTACATGGTCAAATTTATAGCCACCATTTGACCATGAAGCATTTTTATCATGCTTATCCAGATTTTCTGTTTGTTTGTACTTCCACCACTCATCACGCCACTCAAATACAAAGCCACCAATTGAGTTTCCTTCTTGTCCATTGCCGTAGCTCTTTTGGTACATCTCTTCCCACTGCAGCTTTAGAATTTTAGCTTGAGCTTGTTGATCTTCTCTAAATTCTTTTGCATTGAACGCATCACTACCAAACTCAAAAAACAAGACTGGTAAATTTGCCTTTTCTTTCACATCTTTCCAAAGCCCGGTAAAACTCGTACCTCGATAAGCGTTAACACCCAATACATCTAGGCTTTTTACATATTTTTTAACTAAATCAATATACTGAATATCACCATTAACGATTGAAAATGGGTGGTTTTTATCTATGGCTTTACCAGCAGATATTATCTCTTCATAAAGAGTATATAAATAAGAAGCCTTCTTTACGTTTCTCGCGCCAGCCGTTGGAAGATTTTCAATTTCGAAACTAGACCAAGACAGGCCATAGTTACTTTCATTACCAAGCGCAAACATCAATACACCAGGTACATTCTTAAACTTTTTTACGTCAGCCAAAACTTCATCTTTCAGTACTTTACGAGTAGCAGGATCAGAGTAATCTGTATTTACGACCCATACACCATTAATTGTAGCGCCGTAACGACCCATCAAAGGATTAATCACAGACATAATCCCGTATTTACGGTAAATATAAGTAACCCACTTTGGAGGAATAGTCGAGAAAGTACGAACTGCATTTACGTTCGCTTTTTTCATCAAACCAAAATCTTGATCTATGACTTTTTCAATAAACTCGTCACTTTGACCCCAAAGGTTGTAACTGTAGTTTTGATTTTTGGGTGAATAACCCCAAACAAAACCCTTTACATACATATCTTTACCGTTGACTTTCATTTTCCAGCCATTGGCGTCTTGATGCATCGTCACACGATCTGGTGAACTTGCATGAACATT
>CALISP010000222.1 GCA_938041705.1 uncultured Cocleimonas sp.
CTTTGTCACGCTCATAGTATTCTTGCCATTTCTCTGTTAAAGCAGGGTCGGCTAAGTCACTTTTATTAAATATTTTGATGGCAGGTTTGTTTTTCCGAATGGCCTTAATCATTGGGTTTTCACTAGAACCCGGAATACGCGCATCGAGTACCTCGATGAGTAAATCCATTTCAGGAAGTTTTTCACGTATTTCATTGCTGGCCTTATGCATATGACCTGGAAACCATTGGATTTTCATTATTTTACCGTAGCGTTGCTATTTGATTGTACTTTTAAATGGATTTTATGTCGTTATTTCAGAATATATTAACATGCTTGCATACTGCCATTTGTCTAGAGTTTTTATAGAATTTTATGAATGTATGTTACTTTATAAGATAGTAAGTCTATATAACTAATAATAATTTTAAGAGACAGAAAAATGCTTAGCGCAATGAAAGATGCTCTGACTAAAGAGATAGACGTTAAAGAACTTTTAACAAAAGAAATTGATGTTAAAGAATTTCTAGCGATGGAAATTGAATTAACTAAGCTTAAAGAAGTTTTAGCGACTGAAATAAAGTTAAAAGAATTTCTAATTCAAGAGATTGATTTAAGTAGTTTTTTATCTGATAAGTCTACAAAAGTTCCTGCTTTAAGCCCTGAAAAAGATACCTTAGAAGCTGTACCATCAGGTACTGAACTGGTTATACCTAAAGAACAAGAAGTGCTGAGACCTCAGAGAGATCTACCCGCATACGATTATGGTTTAATTCAGTTACTTGAAGAAGATCATAAAAAAGTACGTTTCATTTTTAACCAAGTCATGTCTTATGCAGTTGATAAAAAATATGACAGAGTTACCACTCAATTAGATATATTTAATAAAGAAATACGTGAGCATTATAAGAAAGCAGATATAGAGCTATATGCCTATCTAAAAACATTCGTACAAATTAAATACCCCAAACGTGAAAAAGCATTTTCCCAACTAAGTTTGGAAATGAAAAATATCTCTATTGAGATTTTTTATATTATTAGTCAAAGCCCAAATTTACCATTAAGTGATAAAAACTTTGCTGGTTTTATGACAGAGTTTCTTGCCTTAGGTAAATTACTCAACGAACGTATAAATCGTGAAAAGAGTCTGTTATTTAAAATGTATGAACAAACTAAAGAAGCTAAATCAATCAGTTAAAGAATATTGTCAAATCAGGCTTTTGTGCTTGATCAGTAATATGAAAACTATAAGCGAAAGCGCTGGTCAAATTGTTTGAATCCGATTAAAGCCTTATCAATATTTGTTGTACTTTTATCTCTCTCATTATTATCTTTGGTTAAAGCAATACACTTAAAACGCTCACCCATTTCAGCAGGAAGACTAAGGGTTCGTATTTGTTGAGCTAAATGATATTGATGGGTTTGATCATCATTTGGATTCTCATTTAAGGCCTGCATAAAATACTTCTCAAGTCCTGAGTTTGCTAGAAAATGTGCTTGTGATGTAAAACCTGCAACGTTAAACCCGGCCTTATCTGCACTTTCAGCAACAGCGGTAAAGTCTACATTTGCTGTTATATCCTGAAGTCCGGGGTATTTAAGCGGAGCTTCATTTACTAAGTGTTGGTAATGACAAATTAGAGTGCCTTTATTACGCTCAGCTAAGTAATATTCACTGCGCGTATAGCCATAATCGATTAATAAAACTAAACCTTGTTGAAGTGATTCACTAAGGGTTTTTAGCCATCCGTCTAAATTCGGATTAAGTTCAGATGTATATGGCGCATCACCTTGGATATCTAAATCGATCACTCGCTGTTTGAGTTTTTTGTTGGCAGGTCGGAGTTGCTCTAATAAGTTATATTCTTGGCTTGTGTCCAAATCGATATTTCCAGAGTCATTTTTTTTTGTATTTTCATCCATAGTTTCATCAGAGCAAATGACGAAGTGTTCGTATATATCATCGCCATTTTGAGTAAAGACATCGACAGGCATAGCATCCAATACTTCATTACCTAAAATAACTCCATTGAAGTTGTTAGGAAGTGTATTAATCCACTCTACTTTTTCGAAAAGATGTGAAGCTCGCTCTCGAAGTGTTTCCTGCTGACGATGAATTAAATCGGGACTAACATCTAGAATATAATAGCGTTCAGGTAATTGCTTTTTTTGTTCTAATTCCAGCAAAATATCTGAAGCCATTTTACCTGAGCCCGCTCCGAGTTCTAGGACACAAGCAATATTTAAATTTCCACTTGAAAGGGATATCTTTAATAGTACTTCAGCACATTGATTTGCGATACATCTTGAAAACAGTGAAGAAATTTCAGGTGCTGTAGTGAAGTCTCCATGCTTCCCAATTTTATGTGTGCCTGCAACGTAATAACCCAACTTAGGCTGATACAATGCCATTTCCATATAGCGTCTAAAGCTTATTGCTTTCCCTTCGGTGTTTTCTATTTCTTGGCAAATGATATTAACCAGCTTTTGACTATGGCTTAAGGTATCTGCTGAAGGTTCTGGTAAACTTTGGGAATGATTCATAAGGATGGAAGTATATGCAAAAGTTAGCAGGTAAAGTAGCTCTAGTCACAGGAGCAGCAAGAAGAATAGGTGCTTGTACTGTTCGGATGCTACATCAGCATGGTGCTACAGTCGTAGTTCATTACCGAAACTCAAAAGAAGATGCCGAAACACTTTGTAATGAGTTGAATGAACTTCGTGAGGGTTCGTGCTTTATAGAGCAAGCCGAACTCGGAGAAGTAGTTAGCTTAGAAAAAATGATTGAATCTGTGATTAGCAAAGAAGGGCGCTTGGATATTCTTATCAATAATGCATCTAGCTTTTTTCCAACGAAGATTGGTGAAATTACAGAAGATCACTGGGATAATTTGTTTTCCAGTAACCTCAAAGCGCCATTGTTTTTATCCCAAGCCGCAGCTCCATATTTAACACAAAGCCAAGGGTGTATTGTAAATATGGTGGATATTCATGCAGAACGTCCACTGGCGGAGCATCCTACATATTGTGCTGCAAAAGCAGGTTTGTTGATGCTAACTAAATCTTTAGCGAAGGAGCTAGGTCCACAAGTCCGCGTTAATGGCGTTTCACCAGGTGCAATCTTATGGCCAGAAGCAGATGGTGAAGGAGTAGAAGTTAAATTAGAGCATCAAGCATTACTTGATAAAACGAGTTTGAAACGAGAGGGTTCACCTGATGATATTGCTAAAGCAATCTCGTTTTTAGTGTGTGACGCACCTTATATAACAGGGCATATTATTCCAGTAGATGGAGGTAGGTTGCTTAATCAGTGATGTGTCCTCACGTTAATCTTTTAAAAGAAATATGAATAAGGAAATGACTGAATAGTTTCTACAAGGAAATATCGGATAACATTGAAGTAAAATAATAAAATACCTTAAAAGTAGGGGGTGTCTTTTAATCATTAGTACCTAATGTTAGTGAATTAGATCAAGATAACTAAACTTGAATCATCATCTTATACTTAATGATTATGTCTGATTGAAAAAAACTAAGTAACTGTTCACAAGTTTCTTCAATACGTTGTTTTTGTTTAGGGTATTCAGTAATTTGCAATAATTTCCATGCTTCTAATTCTGTAATCAAAATATCAGAAGTAAACATATAAGTCGGACCTGTTTGCTTTATATGCTCTAAAAACCATGGCATTGCTTTTAAAGCGATTAGAACGATTTCTTCTTGTGAAGGATTATTTTCCTTCTCTAATATCTGCCATTCTTGTAATGCTAAATCTAGAGTTGTTTGATTAAAAACATAGCAGCTATTCATATTTTGTTTGTTATTCATATTAGAGCTCAATAGAGCTAGTTCGCTTAAAATAATTAAGATGGGCCGAAATTTATTTAGAAGAAAATTATTACTAACTATTAAATATTAGTTTATCACTATGTGAACAAAAACAGTGTTAAAGATAAAGAAAATCGTCAGTTTTATGTTCTAAATTCTTATAAAAATAAAATAAGTAAAATAATTTATGATTATTTCGAAAAATCAAGCAATTAGGTTTGCAGAAGTTCTATTGTTCTTCTATATATAGAAGAGGATGAGAAAAACTCTTACGCCTTTGAGGTTTAATGTGTGTTTTTATAAAGCATTAACCTTTCACTAACCTTTACTAATATGTTCGGAGAGAAAAACTATTATGAAAAAACAAATAACTACTGCGCTAGCTACGGCAGGTTTATTACTTGGAGCTACATTATCTTCATCTGCAATGGCGGTTGAAAAGCAGTTTGTTTCAATTGGAACAGGTGGTGTTACAGGGGTTTACTACCCAACAGGTGGTGCAATTTGTCGTCTTGTTAACAAGAACCGTAAGAAGACAGGTATTCGTTGTTCTGTTGAGTCTACTGGTGGTTCTGTATTTAACATTAATGCAATCCGTCAAGGTGAGCTAGAAATGGGTGTTGCCCAGTCTGACTGGCAGTATCATGCTTACAACGGTACATCTAAGTTTAAAGATGCAGGTAAATTCGAAAAATTACGTGCGGTTTTCTCAGTACATGCTGAGCCAGGAACTTTAATCGTAAGAGCTGATTCAGGCATCAAAAACTTCTCTGATCTTAAAGGCAAACGTGTAAACGTTGGTGAGCCAGGTTCAGGTACAGTTGCTACATACGGCGTTATCGAAAAAGCATTCGGTATGAAGCGTGAAGATCTTAAATTAGCGTCAGAGCTTAAGTCATCAGAAGCACCAGCTGCATTATGTGACAACAAGATTGATGCATTCTTTATATTAGTAGGTCACCCAGCAGGAATGGTTAAAGAAACAACGACTACTTGTGCAGCAAAAATAGCTAATATCCATGGACCAGCTGTTGATAAATTAGTTGGAGACAACTCATTCTATCGTTATGCGTCAGTACCTGCAGGTATGTATACAGGTAACCCTGATGCAGCTAAGACAATGGGTGTTGGTGCAACTTTCGTTAGCTCTAGCGATGTTCCAGAAGCTGTGATTTATGAAGTTGTTAAGGCGGTATTTGAGAACTTTGATGATTTCAAGAAGCTTCACCCAGCATTTAGAAACCTAAAGAAGACAGAGATGGTTTCTGCTTCTCTTTCTGCACCACTTCATGACGGTGCGATGAAGTACTACAAAGAAGCTGGTTTACTATAATAAACAGCTAAATAAAAAAGCGAGGTTTTTACCTCGCTTTTTTATTATCTTTAAAATAGCTATAAAGCTTATCTTCTTATTTTCTCTTTCAATAACAAGCATATATTCCAAATAATGGAATCTAAAAGAGAAAATAATAAGACAAACTATAAACATAACAATACTAGATCTAACAAGGAAGAAAAATGGCTGAAAGCAAGGTTGATGATTTTCAAATAGACGAAGATAAGCTACAGGAAATGATAGCTGAAACTGATACTGGGGCAAGAAGTCCAGAGGGTGTCGTCGGTAAATTTATGTTTTGGACAGCCTTTGCTTGGGCTGTTTTTCAATTATGGATAGCTTCACCTTTTCCCTATATGTTTCCGGATATTATTCCCGTATTGAACAATACAGGAACCCGAAGTATCCATCTGGCATTTGCAGTGTTCTTAGGCTTCTTAGCCTACCCAGCCCTGAAATCGTCACCGCGTGATCGTATTCCTATTCAAGATTGGATAATGGCAATTGTTGGCATTATCGTTATTCTATATTTGTGGGTATACCAGCGCGAACTCGCTGACCGCCCTGGCTTACCTATCCAAGCTGATATTATTGTGTCAGTCATTGGTATTGTCTTGGTACTAGAGGGTGCTCGTCGTGCTTTAGGTCCACCGTTGATGATTATTGCGATGATTTTTCTCGCCTATATTTTCTTTGGCCATTTAGCTCCTGATGTCATTTCATGGAAAGGTGCGTCGATTAATCGTGCCATGAGTCATTTATGGTTGACTCAAGAAGGTGTGTTTGGTGTCGCCTTAGGTGTATCAACAGGAATGATCTTCTTGTTTGTATTGTTTGGTTCACTCCTAGAAAAAGCGGGTGCAGGTAATTACTTTATCTGGGTTGCGTTTAGTTTATTAGGTCGATTCAAAGGTGGCCCAGGTATTGCCGCTGTTGTTTCTTCAGCATTGACTGGTTTAATTTCAGGTTCTTCAATATCGAATGTTGTAACTACCGGTACATTTACCATTCCATTAATGAAGCGTGTTGGATTTTCTGCCGAAAAAGCAGGTGCGGTTGAAGTAGCCTCATCAACGAATGGTCAGTTAACACCACCTGTGATGGGAGCAGCTGCATTCTTGATGATTGAATATGTTGGTATCTCTTATTTAGAAGTCGTAAAACACGCGATTTTACCTGCATTGATTTCATATATAGCTTTGGTTTACATCGTATATCTTGAGTCTTGTAAAGCTGGATTAGAAGGAATGAAAGCACCTCGTGCATTTAACCTTCTTCGTGCATTGTTAACCTTCGGCACAGTGGTAGTTACCATGCTGATATTGTCAATGGCGATGCATTTTGGTTTTGGTTGGTTAAAAGGCGTAGCAGGTGATGCGACTCCATGGATTGCAGCTGTGCTCTTTGTTGTTGCTTACTTGTTCTTATTAAAGGTCGCAACAAAATACCCTGACTTAGGTCGTAGTGATGAACTCACTGAGTTACCAGAGGTAGGACCAGTGGTGAAATCTGGCTTGTATTTCTTATTACCAGTACTAGTTTTGATTTGGTTCTTAATGGTTGAGAGACTATCACCAGCATTGTCAGCTTTCTGGGCAACAGTAGCTATGGTGTTTGTATTATTAACGCATAAATTCCTAAAAGGCGTGATGCGTGGTGATAACAAAACGGGCCAATATCTTCACGAAGGTTGGGATGACTTCAAACAAGGTATGGTAGCCGGATCACGTAATATGATTGGCATTGGTATTGCGACAGCAGCAGCAGGTTTAATCATCGGTGCTGTTACGCTAACAGGTGTTGGATTAAAACTAGCAGAAGTGGTTGAATTTATTTCTGGTGGTAATTTGATGTTGATGCTTATACTCACGGCAGGTATTAGTTTGCTATTAGGCATGGGCTTACCAACAACAGCGAACTACATTGTAGTTTCAACTTTGATGGCTCCTGTTATTGTGACCTTAGGCGCTCAGTCAGGATTGATCGTACCATTGATTGCAGTTCATCTATTCGTCTTCTACTTCGGAATTCTGGCGGATGACACCCCGCCCGTGGGGCTGGCGGCATATGCCGCGGCCGCTATCTCGGGAGCAGATCCTATCAAAACTGGTATTCAAGGTTTTATGTATGATATTCGTACTGGCATTCTGCCTTTCATGTTTATCTTTAACACCGAAATACTTTTGATTGGTATTCGTGGCCCCATGCACTTGGCGTTGGTAATTCTGTCCACGACGGTAGCGATGCTTATATTTGCGGCTGCAACTCAAGGTTGGTTCTTAACTAAAAATAAAATTTGGGAAACCTTACTTTTGTTACTGACAACGTTTGTCTTATTCAGACCTGGCTATTTCATGGATATGATTGCCCCAGAACTCGAAGTAATGGATGCCAATAAGATTTATCAAGTAGCTGAAAGCTTGCCAGAAAATGCTCAAATTCGAGTGCAGGTGAAAGGTGAGACCTTAGAAGGTAAAGCGATTAATAAAGTTGTGATGTTACCTGTAGGTGCCCCTGGTAAAGGTGCAGATCGTCTTAAAATTGCTTCGGGTCTAGAGTTAACTGAAGATGAAGGTAAGTTAATTGTTGAGAATATTGAGTTTGGTGGCGCAGCAGAGAAACAGCAGATCGATTTCGACTTTGAAATAGCAAGTGTGCAGGTGAAAAATAAGGACCGTCCAGCTAAACAATGGTTTTATCTATTAGGAATTGGTCTACTTGCTTTAGTTTGGTTCTCTCAGAAAGCGCGGATTCGTAAATACGGCCCATTAGTAATTAAACAAACATAAAGTAGGTACGGAATGATTAAAAAAATATTTGTGTCGGTAGACCTTTCAACACCTACTATCACGGAAAAAGTATGTAAATCAGCCAATGATATGGCGGCAAAGTATGACGCTGAAGTTCAGTTAGTTACTATTCTGCCAGATTATGGAACGCCATTGGTGGCAAGCTTTTTCCCTGAAGGTGCTCAAGATAAAATTAAAGCGGAGTTAAATGAAAAATTAAAGGCCCTTGCAGCTGAACACTTCACTACTAATGTTAAAGTAGGTGTAATACACAGCAGTGGAGCAAAGCGTGCCAATTCAATTTTATCAACTATTGATAAGCTTAAACCTGATTTAGTTATTTTAGGTTGTCGTCGTAAACACTCTAGGAATAGTCAGCGCTTATTAGGATCAACAACATTGTCGGTTGCTGATAGAGCAGAATGTCCTGTATTGTTGGTTAAATAAAAATGGTGAATTAAATAGATTAAGTAAAAATCGACATTAGTTTATTAACTGTTTTAAGATTAAGCCTCGCAATGATTTTGCTGAGGCTTTTTTATGGAAATATCTACGTGGTTACTCTTTATAGCCGTAGGCATAGCTGCTGTCGCTAGTCCTGGTCCCGCAATATTGCTAGCAGTCTCTAATAGCGTGCGTTTTGGTATGGCGAAAGTATTGCTCTCATCTCTCGGTAATATTACAGGCTTGTTCATTTTATCTACGGCGGCAATTTTTGGTTTAGGGGCGATACTTAAAACCTCTAATCATTTATTTCTAGTAGTTAAAGTTATTGGTGCGGCCTATTTAATTTATTTAGGTGTCAGGCAATGGCGCTCAAAAGATAATTTCTTTGCTGATCAAACAAGCTTAAACAAATCTATAAAAGATGGACCTTCAAAATTTAAAACAAAAAGCAGTTTACTAATATTTAGTGAAGGTTTTTTAATCGCAATGACAAATCCAAAAGCGATTTTATTTTTTACTGCCTTTTTTCCACAATTCGTAAATACCAATAAAGCCTTGTCACAACAGTTTTTGATCATGACTTTTACCTTCATGGCAATGTCATTTGTCTGCTTGATGAGCTATGGCTTGCTCGCTTCAAAGGTTAAAAGTTGGTTTGCATCGGGAAATCGTACAACATGGTTTAATAGAGTATTAGGTGGGATGTTTATTGGAATTGGTGTGGGGGTTTTAAGCTTTAAGATTGAGCATTAGTAAAAGCTTAACTTGTTCTGATTTTAATGAAATGCAGCGACGCTATTAACAAAAAACAGGCTCGAAAGGTAAGAAGCTTGTCACACAAAGACCTATCAAAAGTAGGGGGGTGTCTTTTTATTCTCTAACCTTAATGCCTTTAAATAGACAATAAAAAAGCAGTTCAAATCACTTTGAACTGCTTTAATTTCCTAACACTTCTTTTTTCTAAACTGTTTCAAATACCGTTAATGGAATTATTCCATTAAATGCAGGGTGATCACTGCTCACGTTTAATTGACCTGCTAACATATTAGGAATAAATAAATTCTTATTATTCGCATTACCGCATTCGTCAGTAGATAACGCTGCAACTACAAAAGATAATTTTTCTCCAGGAGTCAAAGTAACAATTCCCTGATTCTCATGTTTTCCAACATTGTTTACTTTTACTGTTAAGTGTTTATTTACGTGCTCTAATCCAGAGCCTGAGATGCTATTTATCCTAACAACTGTATTGGTGTTATTGTTTAATGTAACAATTTCAGTACCAATTGTTTGATTTGGAGCAATGCTGATATCGCATGTTGGAAGGGCAGAGCCATCTATAGAAGCCGATGAAGTAGCATTTTTGCCTGTTGCCATTGCAAGGCCTGATATTCCCCCCAGTGTAAGTACAGAGCTATAAGCGGCTCCTTTAATAAATGTGCGTCGAGATTGATTAATCATAGTTTTACCTCTTTAATGCCAGTACTTTTATTATTTTAAATACTGGGTTTTATACCTTTTTGATTTCGAATTCTAACCTGCGTTTAAATTAAACAACAGACACTGATACGATTCTATTAAACACAGAATGTTGGCTAGTTATTTGTAACTGATTCTCAGCGAGATTAGTCAGTGCTGGTAAGTTGTTAGTGTTACTTACATCAATACCAATCGCTTTCACATCAAACGTGAAGCGTTCGTTTGGTGACATCAAAACCATGCCATTAACTGCCTTAGCATCATTTTGATTTACTACTACAACAAGTGAACCGTCAGTTTGTAACAAAGTAATCGGTTGGCGAGCATCTAACTGTTGAAGTTTTCCGCTTTCATTGATTAAAGTAACTGACTCTCTATCAAAAAGTGTTTCTTGTATTACTTTGATACCATTGTTACTACTTAAATCTGCAGAATTATTCACAATAGTGTTGTTCTTAGCTGCAAAAGCTAAGCTAGAAACACCACCAATAGATAATGCAGATGCGTATGCTGCACCTTTCAAAAAATGACGACGTGTTTGATCTAATATTTGCTTAGATGTTTTTTGATTTGACATGTGTATACCTCTTTTAAGCCATAACCGAATCAGAACTAGAAACTGGTATTAACTTATTGAATGCGAAATGTTCACTGGTAACGTGTAACTGTTGACCGCTAAGCTTGCTAACATCTTGTATTTCAGCACTACTAAAGTGACCTCCAGTTGTTTGAATATCAAATGCGATACGTTGTCGTGGCAATATCATAATCATTCCACAACAAGCACTTGTTTCTACAAAGTTAGGTTTAATTTGAAGTGAGCCATTTACCTTAAATATCTTTATAGGGTGTAATGCATCTAACATAATTGCATCATCACTCGTATTGAATAAAGTGACTGCCTCTTTATGCAACATTTGTTGTTGCATAATGTTGATTTCACTGTGAGTTGCACTATTTATGGCATCAGATGTAAGTTTAGTGGCATCAGTGTTGGCGAAAACCATACTAGAAAATCCACTTAAAGCACCAATTGTACCCATTGACAATACTGATGAATAAGTCGCACTTTTTAGAAAGTTACGACGAGATTGAGTAAAGTTACCCTTATTTGAAATTGAATTAGACATGCATATTCCTCCGTGTCTGTATCTGAAAAATTGTACTTATTATGACATTTAAGATTGTTGGCTATCTAAGCAACAAGCGTGTCATAAGTAGTAACAGGGATCATGTTGTTAAGAGCACTGTAATCATTCGTTATAACAATGAAATCACCGCTGTCTTTAATCCCATTTGCCAATTCAGAATCAACATTAAATGGAAGTTGCTGTCCTGGAGTAAGCGTAATTATTTCATCTGTTTTTAAATCCAGAATACTTTGCTCAGATGCTTTATTGATTTCTACTACAATCCAGCCATTAACATTCGCAAGGCTAACGGGCTGTGATGCATTCAAAGCCACTGTTTTGTCACTTTGATTAAACAGAGTGATAGCTGTAGTAAGTTTGTTCTGTGTTGCTTTGCCGCTAGTTGCAAAGGCAACACTTGATAAGCCACCGATCGATAAAGCTGATGTGTATGCTGCACCTTTTAAAAAGTTACGACGTGATTGCGTGTTTGCTTGTTTAGACATGATCATTTCCTCTTTACTTGTATGCATTAATGTCGAATAGAATTTCCCTGTGTTATCAAAGCAAACTAAGTCGATAATAATGAGTTTGTAACGCTATTGTTCTCATCTCCAAACAGGTATAATTAAGACGTTCAAACAATAGTTGTTATAACAAGTGTATGTCAAATCAACGTAAACGTAAAGCCCTCATAGGGAATATCAATATTGAAGCTGAAATTTTCAGGTCTGCAATGAGCTACAGTGATCAGTCTTTAGCTGAAGTTCATGAGCTATTATCTATCTGGGGAATGACGCCATTACAGTACAATGCACTGCGTGTTCTTTATGTCGAAGATAAAGAAGACATTGGTCTTCCTAGTAAAGAGATTGGATCACGTCTAACCACCAGAGTGCCTGATGTAACACGCTTATTAGACCGAATGGTGGATAAAGGTTGGATAACTCGAGAGAGAGACTTAGTGAATAAAAGAGTGGTTCGATCGCGTCTTACTGATATCGGAATTGAGTTAGTTGAATCTGCTCACTCTCCATTGCTTGAATTAGAATCGAAACAGTTGAATCATCTTAGTAATGCTGAGAAAAAGAATTTGTCAGAATTGTTGAGTAAAGCTTTGAATAAACCAGATACTTGATACATTCAGTAAAACCCTCGAAAAGTAGGGGGGTGTCTTTTTAATATAAAATTAAAGCACTTTTAGGAGTAATCATGTCAAAACTAAAGTTAACCTATTTCGATTTCCCTGGTGGTCGTGGTGAAGTTGCAAGACTTATAATGATGTTGGGAAATATTCCATTTGAAGATGAGCGTATTTCATTTGAAGAACATGGAGCAACGATAAAAGACCGACCCTTTGAAGCTGTGCCTGTGTTAGAAGTAGATGGTCGACTGATGACTCAATCAAATACCATTAACCGCTATTTAGGAAAAATGGCCGATTTATATCCAAATGATAATCTCCAAGCGGCACTGTGTGATGAAATCATGAGTGCTGTAGAAGATTTAACTCATATGGTAGTTGCCACATTCCAGATGGAAGATGACGAGAAGAAAGTTGCTCGAGAAGCC
>CALISP010000223.1 GCA_938041705.1 uncultured Cocleimonas sp.
TGTTGGCTGCTCCTTTGCAGCTTGCAAAAGCTTTGTTCCAATCAGTAATGATTATGGTCAAAGTAAAGCCTTCGGCAGTATTGGGCATGGGTGGATTTGTTGCAGGTCCTGGTGGCCTAGTTGCCGCTTTAATGGGCAAGCCTGTGTTGATACACGAACAAAATGCTATTCCTGGATTAACGAATAAATTACTTAGCAATGTGAGTAAAAAGATATTAGAAGGTTTTCCTGGAACTTTCCCTGCTTCGGGTAATAAGAAAAAGAAAGTTATTGGAATAGGTAATCCAGTTCGCAAAGACATAGCTGCGATTGATACTCCAAAGAAAAGATTGGGAGATAGATGGGGGAGAATTAATATTTTAGTTTTTGGCGGAAGCTTGGGAGCACAGGTATTGAATGAAGTTGTGCCTATGGCTCTTGAAGAAATGCCTTTGGATAAGCGTCCGATAGTTCGTCATCAAGCCGGTAAAAATAAAGATGAAACAACAAAGAGCCGTTACGAAAAAATGAGTGTAGCTGCTGAAGTAACCCCTTTTATTGAAGATATGGCGGAAGCGTATGAATGGGCTGATCTAGTCATTTGTCGTTCTGGAGCGCTAACAGTTGCTGAATTGGCTGCCGCAGGTATGGCATCAGTAATGGTTCCATATCTACATGCGGTTGATGATCATCAAACAGCCAATGCAAAATACTTAAGTGATTCTGGTGCGGCAATATTGATGCCTCAGCATGAATTAAATGCTGATTCATTAGCAACTGTTCTAACTGAATTATGTAGTGATAGAGATAAGTTGATAGAAATGTCTATTAAGGCTCGTCGGTTGGCGAAGCCTGAAGCGACTGAAGAAGTGGCAGCACTTTGTGCCGATTTTGCTGGGTATGATTTTAAAAGAACGGATGAACCAAAAGACAATAATGATGGCCATGATAACTGGGATGGATGGGAAACCTTTGTTGAGACAATCGAAGATACAACAGCAGATACAACAAGTATTGAAGCAAAAAATACCAATGTTAAGAATGACATTAAGTCAGATAAAGGGTTGAACTATGAAGCAGCCTAATGATTTAGCTCGTCGTCGAATTAAACAAGTTCATTTTGTTGGAATTGGTGGCTCTGGAATGAGTGGTATCGCTGAAGTACTCGCGAATATCGGGTATGACGTTACCGGTTCTGATTTAGCTCAAAACGCTATGACTGATCGACTCGCATCATTAGGTGCGAAAATCTTTATTGGTCATGCAGCATTGAATATAGACGGTGCAAATGTGGTCGTGGTGTCATCTGCAGTCAGTGATGATAATCCCGAAGTAGTAGCCGCTAGAGAAAACAATATTCCAGTAGTACCACGTGCCGAAATGTTAGCTGAAATTATGCGCTTTAGTAATGGTATTGCTGTTGCGGGAACTCATGGTAAGACTACAACCACTAGTTTGGTTACTAGCTTATTAGCAGAGGGTGGACTTGATCCAACGTTTGTTATTGGTGGTCGTTTAAATAGTACGGCGAGTAATTCGCGTTTAGGTACAGGTGAATACCTTGTTGCTGAAGCGGACGAGAGTGATGCATCATTTTTATTGCTACAGCCAATGATTTCTGTAGTGACTAATATCGATGCTGACCATTTATCAACATACGACAATGACTTCGAGAAACTTAAGTCTACATTTGTTGAGTTTCTTCATCATTTACCTTTCTATGGTCTCGCTGTTTTATGTGTTGATGATGATAATGTTTGCGATATTTTGCCTGAAATCACACGTACGATTGTAAGTTACGGTATTCATTACGATGCCGATATTCGTGCTAGAAATGTGCGATATGCCGGAACTCAAAGTTTCTTTACTGTAGAGAGGACTAATAAACCAACTCTTGACGTGACGTTAAATATGCCAGGTGAGCATAATATTCAAAATGCCTTGGCAGCTATTGCAATTGCTACTGAATTAGAAGTAAGTGATGAAGCTATTTTGAGTGGTTTAGATAAATTCCAAGGTGTTGGACGACGTTTCCAGTGTTATGGAGATATTAAAGTTAATCAAGGTACAGTGATGTTGGTAGATGATTATGGTCATCATCCAACAGAAATGAAAGCAACCATGAAGGCAGTGAGAAGTGCATGGCCTGATCGTCGTATGGTGGTGCTTTTCCAACCACATCGTTTTACTCGCACAAGAGATTTATTTGAAGACTTCTCTGAAGTTTTGTCTGAGCCAGATGTGTTGGTTTTAATGGATGTTTATGCAGCAACTGAAGAACCGATTGCGGGTGCAGATGGGCGTTCACTAGCACGGTCTATAAGAAATAGAGGTCAAGTTGATCCGATTTTTGTATCTGACCAAGAAGATATCGTTAGTGCATTACAAAACCAATTAAAAGATGGTGATGTATTACTAACTCTAGGTGCAGGAAGCGTTGGAACAATTTCTGCTGGTTTGCCAGCTAAGTTATCGCAGGGGACTTTACTTTAATGTCTAGCGTTAATACCTCAGCTATCAGTTCAAATACAAACAAAGAGTTTGGCAAGGTTGCTGTGGTAATGGGTGGCTGGGCTGCAGAGCGCAGTATTTCGTTAAAGAGTGGTCATGCAGTTTTAGAGGGATTGTTAGAACAAGGTATAGATGCACATAAAGTTGATGCTGACCGTAATGTAATCGATGTACTTATCAAGGGAAAATTTGATTGTGTATTTAATATTTTACATGGTCGCGGTGGTGAAGATGGCGAGATTCAAGGTGCTTTAGAAATATCACAAATACCTTATACAGGTTGTGGCGTTATGTCTTCAGCAATCAGCATGGACAAACTAATGACCAAACGAATCTGGAATGGTGCAAATTTACCAACTCCTGTGTTTGAAATATTAACTGTAGATTCTGATTTTGCAGCAACAGTTGAAAAACTGGGTTTGCCATTAATTGTTAAACCCGCTCAAGAAGGCTCAAGCATTGGTATGACAAAAGTCACTAAAGCAGAGCAACTAAAAGCTGCCTATGAAAAAGCTGCTGAGTTTGATGACATTGTATTTGCTGAGCAATGGGTAACAGGTAAAGAGTTTACGGTAGCGATATTAGGCGATGTTGTATTGCCACCAATTCAAATAGTCGCGAATACAGATTTTTATGATTTTGATGCTAAATACGAATCAAATGAAACTGAATATTACTGCCCTTGTGATCTTGATGAAAAACAAGACATGGAGATTAAATCAATTTCAAAAGAGGCTTTTGCAATGCTTGGAGGTAATGGCTGGGGGCGTGTAGATCTAATGCAAGATAGTCATGGTAAATTTTGGCTTATAGAAGTAAATACAACGCCGGGTATGACTGATCATTCTTTAGTACCAATGGCAGCAAAACAGCATGGTTTGAGTTTTTCGGAATTAACCGTCGAAATTTTAAAAACAGTGGGGTTGGGTAAATGAAACGACAACAGAATAAAGCTAAACGCCCACAATGCACACGTAAGGTGACAAAAAAAGAAGCGTTTAACGATCGGTTCTCAGTATCGGTAAAACCTTTGCTATGGATATTATTATTAGCAATACCCTTAGTACTTATATTGGGTGGGTACAAATGGATTCAAAATCCTGAAAATTTAACTATTGAGTCTGTAGAAGTTACAGGCGATTTTACTATTTTGGATAAAAAACAATTAGAGCCTTTAATTGAGTCTTATGCCAAAACTAATTTGTATTTGCTTGATGAGGAAAACCTCGAATTAGCGATTGAAAATAACCCATGGGTTCATTCAGCTGCTTTGACGCATGTATGGCCAAATAAATTGATTGTTAAAATTTATGAACAAAAGCCAGTAGCACATTGGGGTAAAACTCAAATGTTAGCAGAAAATGGTGAAATCATAAAAGCTTCGATGGAAAAGGAGAAAGGTGAATTACCGTTGTTATATAGCCCAAATGATAAGGGGAGAAATATGGCTACGGGATTTTTACAAATTAGAAAGATGATGAAAGGCTTTCCAATAAAATTGGTTGAGTTTAAAGAGGATGCGCGTGGATCTTGGCGTATCAAGTTAGAAAACGGTATGACTTTAAAGATTGGCCGTGAACATCAAGAGAAACGCTTAAAACGTTTTATGGTTGCCTATGAACAAAGTTTAAATGAAGTACTGGATAAAATTAGTGTTGTAGATCTACGTTACACCAATGGGTTTGCAGTTAAATGGAAAAAGGGGTTATCAGCAGATAGCGTTTTCAAGGGATAGAGAGCTTACTTGGCTTAATGATGTTTTGCAGAGAACTGCGATAAATTAAAGCTACAAAGTTCAATTGATACAAATTAAAACACATTGAGTGAAAGACAAGGAGAGTTGTTATGGGTAAACCACATAAAGAGATAACAATGACGGTAAGTAGCGAAGGCAATATGGTCGTTGCATTAGATATTGGTACATCAAAAATAGTTGCATTGATTGGTCAAATTACAGAAGAGGGTGGTGTAGAAATAGTCGGCATCGGCAAACACCCTTCAAGAGGCATGAAAAAAGGTGTGGTAGTGAATATTGATTCAACTATCGAAGCCATTCAACGTGCAGTTGAAGAAGCTGAGCTAATGGCGGGGGTGAATATAAACTCTGCTTACGCAGGTATCGCGGGAAGCCACATTCAAAGCCTTAACTCTCACGGTATTGTAGCTATAAAAGATAAAGAAGTTACAGAAGGTGATCTCGAGCGAGTTATGGATGCAGCTAGAGCAGTAGCGATTCCAGCAGATCAGCGGATTTTGCATGTATTGCCGCAAGATTATGTGATTGATCAGCAAGAAGGAATTCGTGAACCAGTTGGTATGTCTGGTGTACGTTTAGAAGCACGAGTTCATTTGATCACTGGCGCACATAGTGCCGCTCAGAACATTATTAAATGTGTCGATCGTTGTGGTTTGGATGTTGATGACGTAATTCTTGAACAGGTCGCATCAAGTTTCGCAGTATTAGAGAACGACGAGAAAGAACTAGGCGTTTGTATGGTTGATATTGGAGGTGGCACTAGTGATATCGCAATCTTTTTAGATGGTGCTATTCAACATACCGCAGTTATACCAATAGCTGGTGATCAGGTAACTAATGATATTGCGGTTGCTGTTCGTACAACATCACAATTTGCTGAAAAGCTGAAAATTGAACACGGCCACGCACTACGTAAATTAGTTGCAGAAGATGAGATTATTGAAGTCCCAGGAATTGGCGAACGCGAATCACGTGGGCTTTCTACGCAAACTTTAGCATCGGTCATTGAGCCGCGATATGAAGAACTTTTCTCTTTGATACAAGCTGAATTACGTCGCAGTGGCTTTGAAGAAAGAATTGGTGCAGGGATTGTACTAACAGGTGGTTCATCAATGATTCGTGGAGCAGTTGAATTAGC
>CALISP010000224.1 GCA_938041705.1 uncultured Cocleimonas sp.
AAATTCCTTTAATTAACACTCTTAGTAATAGTAGCATTAAATATTCTTCAACTAATATGGTTAAAAGTAGGGGGGTGTCTTTTAAAAACTCGTTGTTAGTATTTGGAGAAGCGTTTACGTAGCTCAATCATAGGCTTATCAGTTATTTGATTAATTTTATTTCTTGATTCTTTATCTACTAAACTGGCAATGCTACTTTCAATATTTCTATCAACTAAGGGCTTTAATGCTGTATTAAGCTCATGCAAATGCGGCACTAGTTTTTCTTTCTCTTTCGCTGGCAGTTGCAAACGATTTACTACACGGTACAACTCTGTCGTTATTGAATTCATACTCGTATTTTTACGTGGAGTAGGGTTGTCATGGGGAGTTGATAAGCCGAGTAATCGGCTGACTGTTTTTACAGTGTCCTGTTGATATTCAAATACAGTAACGGAATCTTTGCCAAACAATTCATCGCAATCATTTACGAACCCTAAGTAATCTAAATGCTGACTAAACCATGAGTCATCTAATACTTCTGCAAACGATAAGTCTTTGCCGTAGCAGGGAATTGCTTCAACGACAGGGTTGCGCATACATTGTTTATAGAAACTCTCGGCGAAAGATACTGGCTCACGAAACCAAACCCATATGTTGACATCAAACAGTTTGTTCAATTCATTTAGCAGAGATTTTGATTCTTCAGGAAAGTCCCACCAATGGTTATATATGCCCTCAGATGAAAGCAAAATAGTATGAGTATCTTCATCGACATCACTAAGAATATTCTTGAAGTTATCGAGTAGATTTTGGGGGTGGGTTCGAACTAAGTTTTTCTCGAACCATTGATGTTTTGGTGCATCAGAATTATGACTACGATTAGGGTAAAGAATCCCTTTTTTACGAAGTTTACGCTGCTTTTTATTTAAATAAACTTGAAGGCTAGTGGTTCCAGTTTTAGGAGTACCTACGTGAATGATCAGCTTTAAAGGATCTTTATGTGTCCTTTTAATAGCTTTTAAAAGTGCTGCAAGTTCAATTGTAAAGGCTTTGCTTTCACTCATGTTTTAGAGCACTTTCAAGAGATTGTTTTAAGCTTGATTTCAGCACCATCAGGCAAGTCTTTGATCTGTTTAGCAACATCAGCAGAAACTTTAATTATCTCAACAAAAGAAGCCATTTTTACATTGTCGCCACCGTATTCACCATCGAGTACACCTGGAATTACCATGTAATATTTACAATTAGATTTTAAATCACCGATAGATTTTTTAGCTTCTTCGACCATAGAGTCCATAAACCAATCGTCAACAAACTCTTTGTTTTGAATAAGTTCGTTATATTCATCTATCGACGTAGCAACTACTTCGCAATAAAGGTCTTCAGGGCACAAACGCCAAAACTGATCTTCATTATCTTTGAGAATTAAATTACCAAAATCATTTTCGGTGACTATTTCTATTGGGTCAACCCCTGTCCAACCCCATGCACCTTTGATTTCTTTAAGTAAATTCATATTGCCTTTTCTTATGACAGTCACTTACTTAAGATAAAATAGTCTAAAAGTAGGGGGGTGTCATTTTATAAATGTTTATAAACTATTATCATATTTTAGTTAAGAACTAGAATTCAACGTTCTTGATACCGCTTTTTTCCAGCCACGTAACTTAGTTTGGCGTAATTCGTCATTCATATCAGCAGAAAATTGTTTTTCTAGCTTCCATGATTTTGCAAAGTGTTCTTCGTCATCCCAAACACTCGCATAATAACCTGCTAACCATGCGGCACCTAAAGCTGTAGTTTCAAGAACACTTGGTCTATCCACAGGAGCATTAAGAATATCCGCGAGAAACTGCATAGTCCAAGCACTGTTGGTCATACCGCCATCGACACGTAATATAGTGTTTTGTCGTTCGCTAATCTCATTACTAATGCCACTATCGCAGTTGTTCCAATCATCCTGCATGGCTTTTAACAAGTCGGCGGTTTGATAACACACGGACTCTAAAGTAGCTCTTACGATTTCATTCGGACCTGATGCGCGACTTAAACCACATAATAAACCGCGAGCATCCGCATCCCAATGAGGAGCACCAATACCTGTAAATGCGGGTACTAAGTATACTTCTTGTTCATCATCGGCTGCTAATGCCATTGCATCACATTCCTCTGCGCTTTTAATTATACCGAGTCCGTCACGTAACCATTGTACGGATGCACCAGCCATAAATATCGAGCCTTCTAGAGCGTAACTTGTTTTTCCATTAAGACGATAAGCAGTTGTTGTTAGAAGGCGATTTTTGGATTCAACTTTTACACTGCCCGTGTTAAGCATCGCAAAACAGCCGGTGCCATAAGTAGATTTGAGCATTCCTGGTTTAAAACATGCTTGACCTAGAGTCGCCGCATGTTGATCACCTGCAATACCATAAATTGGAATTGCATTACCAAAGACACTAGGATCAGTTTTTCCAAAGTCTGCAGCACAATCAAATACTTCAGGTAGCATTATTTTAGGAATGTCAAAAAGGGCTAGTAATTCCTCATCCCATTGCTGACTATTAATATTAAATAATAAGGTACGAGATGCATTGGTGGCATCTGTTGCATGGACTTTTCCATGTGTTAGTTTCCATAATAACCAACAATCTACTGTGCCGAATAAGAGCTCACCTTTATTTGCTTTTTCGCGAGCACCTGCAATATTATCTAGAATCCATTTAAGTTTAGTCGCAGAAAAATAGGGGTCTAGTAATAATCCTGTTTTTTCAGAAACTGAAGTTTCGTGGCCTGCATTTTTTAGTGATTTACAATATTCTGCTGTTCGTCGGTCTTGCCAAACAATGGCATTATAAATTGGATTACCTGATTTTTTATCCCAAACTATGGTGGTTTCACGTTGATTAGTAATTCCAATAGCGACTATATCTGTTGGGTTTAAATTAGCGGCTTTAATTGCATCGCGGGCGGTTTCAACACATGTGTTATAGATCTCATCTGGCTTATGTTCAACCCATGCAGATTGAGGAAATATTTGTTCAATTTCTTGTTGGTGACTTCCACAGTTTTGATATTTATCATCGAACACAATACCGCGTGATGAGGTCGTACCTTGGTCGATTGCTAGAATATAATTTGCCATTGTTTGTTGATATACAGTTTGGTTGATACTAAGGTTTATCGTTTAAAAAGACTGCTTACATATAAATTATATTACTATTATATACAATAGTTCTAACAGGTATCAGATCGTCAAACAGAGGACGATATAATTGTTCGAAAACATCTAACATCTAACATTTAACATTAAATAGCCAGCTAAAGCAGGTGTATAGAGGAGTCATCGCCATTAAGTTAATTGTTAGCTCTGCATAAGTTCCCTTTACGTTTTTAAACAACCAAAACGTAATATCAGTTAAAAGTAGGGGGGTCTTTGTAATTGAATATTAATTATTTTTTAATATTATTATTAATCATCCATTTTTGAAGAGCTTCTTTTTCTTCCAAACTAAACCTTAATCCTAATTTTGTACGGCGTAATAAAATATCATCTGCTTTAATAGCAAACTCATTTTCAATTACATACTCTACTTCTTTTTGGTATAGACCATGTCCAAAATGAATACCTAATTCAGCTTCACTTTCAGCTTTACCCAAAATTAATGCCGCTTTAGAACCATAGTTACGCATTAATCTAGTAATCACGCCTTTTGGTAAAAAACCATAATCGTACTTAAACAAACCATGTAGTTTTTGTTTATCATCAATTGCATAGTCGCCACCAGGCAGATGTGCGTGTTCTGTCCAGTGATTATTTTCTTTACCAAGTAAGTCATCAACGATTTCCATCATTGACTCAGCTAGCCTTCGGTAAGTTGTTATCTTGCCACCAAAAATATTAATCAATGGTGCATTAGATTCGCTATTTTCATCAATATGCAAAACATAGTCACGAGTGGCTTCTTGGGCTTTTGATGCGCCATCATTATAAAGGGAACGAACACCTGCATAGGTGCTGACAACATCGCTAGGACTTATTTGTGATTTGAAATACTCATTTGCAGCATTACAAAGGTAATCAATTTCACCTTCTGTAATTTTTGCATCGCGAGGATCACCATCAATTTCATAGTCAGTAGTACCGATCATAGTGAAATCTTCATGATACGGAATAGCAAAAGTAATTCGATCATCATCGTTTTGAAAGATGTAACACTTATCGTGCTCATAAAGTTTTGGAACGACTATGTGGCTACCCTGAACTTTACGAATATTTTTAGCTTTAGTAGCTATTTTTTTCTTGTCATCACTATTGTTATCAGAAAGTCCAACCAAATCAATTATGTCATCGACCCAAGGACCTGCAGCATTGATTAGCACTTTGGCTGTTACAATTTCAGTTTGTTTAGTTAATTGGTTTTCAAGTGTGACCGCCCAATGTTCTGCATAGCGTTCGATACCAATACATTTGAGTTGGGTTTTAATGGTGGCACCATATTCATGGGCATCCATCGCATTTAACACGACTAAGCGGGAATCATTTACCCAACAATCAGAGTACTCTAAGCCTTTTTTAAAGTTTTGTTTTAAACAATTCCCTTCTTCTGATGAAGTTAGATTAATTGAATGACTGGCAGGAAGTTTTTTACGACCTCCCAAGTGGTCATAAATAAATAAACCTAAGCGCAATAACCACCAAGGGCGAAGACCTTTATGGTGTGGCAGAATAAATCGTAATGGATGAATAATATGTGGTGCAACTCGCCACAATATCTCGCGTTCTGTTAGAGCTTCACGAACGAGTTTAAATTCGTAATGTTCTAAATAACGCAAGCCGCCATGAATTAATTTAGTTGATTGAGATGAAGTGCCACTTGCTAGGTCATCCGCTTCTGCCAAAAAGACTGAATAACCTCTACCGGCTGCATCACGCGCTATCCCGCAGCCATTTATGCCTCCACCGATGATAAAAATATCATGATTAATCTTGTCTGTTTCTTGTTGTTCTGTTTTATTATCACTATTCATTATTTGTGGGTGTAGATTAATTATTGAATTGGTATAGTAAGCGCTATTAATAAGCCAAGTTATTAGCACTTTTATTAGCCATTATCAAACAGACAAAAGCCAAATG
>CALISP010000225.1 GCA_938041705.1 uncultured Cocleimonas sp.
CATGAATTACGTGAACGCGGCCCACAAAATCGAGTTGAAGAGTTGCGTTTGGAAATCATGGATGCGGTCAATAATCTTGGTATCGGTGCTCAAGGTTTGGGAGGATTAACCACAGTTCTTGATGTGAAAATCATGGATTATCCAACTCATGCCGCATCGTTACCTGTCACTATGATTCCAAACTGTGCAGCTACACGACATGCGCATTTTGTACTCGATGGTTCTGGACCTGCGGTTTTAACACCACCAGATAGTAGTGTTTGGCCAGATATAAGTTATGAGCCTGGCGACTCAGCAAAGCGTGTTGACCTTAATAATATCACTCCTGAAGAAGTCCAAAGCTGGAATACAGGTGAGGTTTTACTGCTTAATGGAAAAATTCTAACTGGACGCGATGCTGCACATAAACGTATGACCAGTATGTTAGATGCTGGCGAAGAATTGCCAGTAAGCTTAAAAGGTAAATTTATCTATTATGTAGGTCCTGTAGACCCTGTTAGAGATGAAGTCGTTGGCCCCGCCGGCCCAACGACTTCAACCCGTATGGACAAGTTTACAGAGCAAATGCTAGCCCAAACAGGCCTGTTAGGCATGATTGGAAAAGCTGAGCGTGGTCCGGTAGGAATAGAAGCAATCAAGAAACATAAAAGTGTTTACTTGATGGCAGTTGGTGGTGCAGCTTATTTAGTATCAAAAGCAATTATCGGTGCAAAAGTCTTGGCGTTTGAAGAAATGGGAATGGAAGCAATTTATGAGTTTGATGTTAAAGATATGCCTGTGACGGTTGCTGTTGATTCATTGGGTGAATCAATACATATGACTGGGCCTGAGAAATGGCAGAAAATCATCTTAGATAAAAAATTAGATAAGAAGTCTTGATATAAATAAGTTCAAGTTGCAGATAAAAAAGAAGTAAAAGTGGGGGGGGCTTTTTTGTATAATTTGTAAGCAGTAATTCAATTACAACGCTTGTTTTTTGAGCAAACATAATAAAAACAGTCTGTTAGAATATTAATGTCACTACAAATAGATAGCCAAAATGGCTAATTATTTTTAACTTACTAATTATGAAAATGGAATTTCTATGAAAACTTCACTTTTAAAAATATCTTTACCTTTAGTTTTAATGTTTGGAGCAACCAGTGCAATTGCTGACAATGAAAATCATTCAGAGAATTCTTGGTACGTTGCGGCAAATGGTTTAAATGCGGATTATGAAGGTGGTTTAGAGGAAAGCGGTTATAACGTTGCTGTAGGTAAATACCTAAATAAGAATATCTCAATAGAGTTAGGTTATGCAGATTTTGGTGGTGATGCAGAGAGCGTTAATGGTGTTGATGCTGAGTTCGAAGCAACTGCTATTCAATTCTCAGCAGTGGGTTATTTACCTATAAGTCAAAATGCCGGTTTATTTGCACGTGTAGGTGTTGAAAGAGTAAGAACAGATGGAACAGTTAATACTCTTCGAGCTAACCTCGATGATACAAACCCATACTATGGTGTAGGTGGTTATTTAAATGTATCAGAAAATGTTGATGTTCGTGTTGAAGTTCAACGTCATGAAATATTGGATACTAACTTAGATACAATTAGTGCAGGTATTACAGTTAAAACTTTCTAATACAGTTTATTCTTTGAAAGAAAATTAAATACCCTAGTAGTCTTGCTAGGGTATTTTTTTGATTAAATTTTAGTGTGTGAATATTACATATCGTTCTAAAGCATGAATAAGTAAGTATTTAAAATGTAGCATTCATCCCAGAATACGTTCTCGCGCATAAAGCTTTATCGTCATAAACACAAATAGCATTGCTAACATTGAACTACTAAGCATCGATAAAAGTATCAGGGCTATGTTTATATGTTCGCCTTTGAGAGTTTCGATAATGATTAAACCTTGGCTTAAACTAGGAACCCACATGTTTGATAGTGAAGGTTCTGGTGATAAGAAGCTTAATAATATTAAGGGCATACTTGGAACAATAGCCATTAGACTTAGGTAGGATTGTGCTTCTTTATAGCTTTTGGTGAATGATGCTAGAAACACCATTAACGAACAGCCAAGAAAAACAAAGGGTAGGCTAGTTATAAAAACAATGATTATCTTTGATAGGCTAAAAGAAATATCAAATGATTCAATCGGCAAGTATTTTAAGCCTAAGGATAAACTCACTAGCACAAACATCAGGGTCAAGGACGAGAACAGCATGGTCGCGAGTAGTTTTGCGATGACTATAGATGATCTTTTAGCAGGTTGGATCAGAAGTGTTTCTAAGGACCCATTTTCACGCTCACCTGCGGTTGTATCAATAGCTAAATACATACCTCCAAGCATTATGAAAGTGATAATTAGGTATGGCAGCATGGTTAAGACCTGTGCATTATGCAATTCTGCTGGAGCGACATCAGAAACGTTAATACGAATACTTTGAATGACCTTAGGACTTACTCCTCGAGCTTGTAAGCGTAGCGAGCTGATTCTATTACCGTAGGTGTAAATAGCTCTTTGTAGGGTTTGATAGCCAATTTTTTCTAATCCAGCAATTGAACTGTCATGGATCAACAATATCGGTGCAGTTTCACCTGTTGCAAAACGTTTAGGGTAATCGTCAGTGATTTTCACAATCATGCGTTCATCACCATCACGTACAGCTTGCTCATAATCTTTTGGAGCTTCTTTTATAGCAAAGTTGTTTTGTACTAGCCAAGTCATTAGGTTGGGTGCATGTTCTGCTCCAACGACAGCTAATTGAATAGGTTCTGCTCTGACTGAGTCTGTTTCGTCTTTGATGGTTTTTTCAGCAAACCAGAGGAAACTAAAAAGTAGTAGAGGGCCAAAAATTGTAGAGGCTAAAATTGTTAATAGGGTTCGTTTATCACGAAAATTGTCGATGACTTCTTTACAAAAGATGATCCAAATCAATTTTGTTTGTTTTGGGTTGTTAATCATGGATGGATTGGACTGTAATTTATTATTCATCATGCGAGCCCTTCTTCAGAACCAATCGCTTTGACAAAGGCATCTTCTAAATTATCTTCTTTGGTTAGTTCTCTGATAGCATCAGGTGAACCTTTAGCAACAACCTTTCCATTGGCAATAATGACGATTTCATCACATAAAGCTGCGACTTCTTGCATTATATGACTGGAGAGTAATACACAATGGCCGGCTTCTTTTAAGCGCAATATGACTTTTCTTAGGCCACGTGTTGCCATAACATCTAGGCCGTTGGTGGGTTCATCTAATAATACGTTTTTGGGTTTGTGAACTAAGGCTCTTGCCAGCGCTACTTTAGTTTTTTGGCCTTGTGAAAAACCCTTACAACGGCGGTCTATGAATTTTTCCATATCTAGAATGTCGACTAAATCATTAATGCGAGTATTTAAATCTGCACCAGAAATACCGTGGAGTTCACCAAAATAACGAATATTTTCTCGTGCTGTTAAACGTTCATAAATACCTGCGTTATGCGTTAACACGCCAATAGAGGATTGCACTGCCATTGAATCTTTATGGGAATCGAATCCATCGATTGCAGCTGTTCCTGAGTCTGGTTC
>CALISP010000226.1 GCA_938041705.1 uncultured Cocleimonas sp.
CCCCATGCCATAAAGATGCCAAAAACAGCCGCAAGCGTGATGTAGATAAACGTAGTATCTGATAGAAAATCCATTCTGTTTTCCCCTTTAGCGAGCTAGCATCAATGATAAACGACTGCCAACGCGTTCAGCGTTATCAGCAATATTGCCAACCCATTCGATAAGGCGGTAAGTGAAAATTACATCTATGGGACTTAGGTCTTTCTCTAATTTAAAAAGAATGACTCTTAAATTATCTTGCATTACATCAGTTTCAGTTTCGATAATGCCTAGCTTTTCAATCATATTTTCAACACGATCAACTTCTAACCCACGAAAGCCAGTTTCAACTAATTCGTCTAGCTCATTGATTGTGTTGAGTGATTGTCTTACGGTATCGATACATCGATTAGTCAGTGCCAGAAAGCCGTCATTCATTTCTGTTGGTAATTTCATGTTACGACTTACGATTAAGCCCGCAACATCTTTGGCTTGATTGACAATCTTATCTTGAGTTAATAGCACATCTAAAATATCTCGACGATCGACCGGCATAAACAAGCCTTTTGGGAGATGTGTGCGCAATTCATGCTTCATTTCATCAGCATCATGTTCGCCTTTTATGATTTCTGCTTGAGCCTCTAAAACAGCTTTGTCATCGCCAGTAACCATACCTTCTACTAAAGGTGATAAATGTTTAATACTCATATAAACGCGATACATATGTTCTTGCAAAGGTTTTATTGGTGAGCGTCCGAAGAGTCCGGACATATAGTTAGTTGTAACCATAATTAATTCTCAAAAAATTGAATGTTGAAGCATGAAAAAAAAGCGCAGTTTAGAGCTTGAAAAAGGATAAGTAAAGTACGCATCACATGCAAATTTTAACTAATAATAATTCGATTATAGTGCATAAAATACCGCTTATTTGATCTTTGTAACACTTTAGTAAACTTTGCTGATTACTTCCTTTTTATCCGCTGTACTATAGTTAAATAATAAGTAGCGATTAATTAGGAGTGTTCTGTGTATAGCATTAAAGTATTTATTTTTAAAATAGGGATATTAAGTTCTATATTAGGCTGCATGCAGACGTCTTTAGCAGAGAGTAGTATTGATTATAGTTCAGTAGATGTTGGTGCATTGCAAAGTCAGTATCAAAGTCAGCTAAAACCTAAAGCTCCAAGAGCAACGGTTACAAAAAAATCTGTTAAACGAAAATCAATACAAAGTAAGGAATTACTTCAGTATCAACAATTATTAGCTGCTCCTCAATCAGCTAACAGACAACAGGTTAAACGCCAGCCTGTCAAGAGAGCTGTGGCAACGCCAGTTCGAAAGGTACAAAGACAAGCTCAGCTTCAACGTCGACCACAAGTTCAACAGAGAAAGATGGTTCCTGTGCCACAAGCTGCCAGAGCACCTGTACCTAGACGTGACGCTATTTTCGAAGCCGCATCAAGTGGCAACGTTAGATCGATAGGCCAACTCATCAGCCAAGGTGTGAATGTAAATCAAGCGAATAACGAACGTGAGACAGCATTACATATGGCTGCGGCAAAAGGACATTATTCAGCGGTTATTTATTTGTTAAATCATGGAGCAAATATTAACGCACGAACGGTAAACAATTGGTTACCTATTCATCATGCAACACGTTTTAGACATGCTCAAATTGCTAATTATCTGAAGCAACGGGGCTCACCTATACACGCTAAAACATCTGATGGTATGAGTGCTGTTGATATGGCTAGAACTTTGAATGATAGCCGTATATTAGGTATTTTTGGCGTTAGGTAAAGGTTCTAAGTTTCTCAACAGTATTTAGGTAATATTTAAATATAAAACTATACTTTAGCCCCAGAACTCTTTAATCGTTGAATCACTGAGCCTGAATGTAATACTTTACTAACGGCATCTGCAGCATCAATCAGACTTTTATAGCGTTTACGATGAAGTAATACAATTGACGCGTTATATAATAAGCTATCGTAAGCCATTCCTGCTTGACCAGTCAGAGCAGCCAGGCCTTCTTTAGCAGCGGCAGCAGAAGCAGCATCGGCATTAATCACACCGTGATCATTTTCGCTGGGTTCAGGTAAATTATCGGGTAATGGAATCGCTCGTTTTTTCACATCGATTCCAATACTCTTCGGGTCAAGTTCAACCAGACTTTCTTCACCTAGATTGTGATAGCCAAAGTATTTACCTTGTTGCTGTAAAGAAGGGGTAATGCCTCCTTCAACACCTCTTATAATTGCAGCGCTATCAAAACCTGAAAAGCGCCCAAGTTCTGCATATATAGCGGGATATTCTGAGTGCACATAGCCACAAACCATCAGAGTTTCTTTTTTCCCAGAAATAGGTTTGAGCAAACTCTCTGTTGTCGTTAGTGCAGAACGTTTTATTAAGCGCTCACGCAAATCCACAAGATTATGCAAGCTTGGGTTTATAGCTTTTTGGTCAATATAAGCCCAGCCAATTGTAGGATTAGCTAATTGCTTAGCGGCATTCTCTAAAGATATATCAACATTAATCCCAATGGACTTTAAAACCTTGTGATGCGTTAGTCCAAATTTAGGACCAACAGATTCTACTCCGTGAGAATAAGCGGCTTCCCCCATTTCTGCTAATAGAGGAGCCAGAAAAGCTGAGACAGATAAGCCTCGAACGTAACCATTGTATGGCTCTGAGATATCAATAACCGAGTCAACATCTGCAGTAACGCGATTTGTTGTTTGTATTAATGCCTCTAAAAAGCCTTTGTTTTCATCTATAGACTCTCTTTTCATACGAAGCGCAATCAGGAAAACTCCAGCTCTAACTTGATCTGCGCTCCCATCTAATATCGTCAATAGTGCTTCTCTAGCATCTTCTTGCGATAAGCTTTTACTGTAACCGGGGCCAGTAGCTACTTTTTGAATACAACGATAAAGGATGTCATCAAGGTCTGGTTTTTGTTGAGATTTATTCATGCGTGTGACAGTAGCAACTCTAGTAATGAAGGGTCAAGTAAACATAAGAGATATAAGATATCTGTGTAGTCAAATTACCCATAATGAAAGAAAACACTGCTAAATATCAGGTAAATATTTACTAATTGGCATTAAATAGGCTACACTTAGTTCAATTATAGAGCGATCGCTCGTTTTTCTAGTAAGGAATGACCCAATTAAACCTATTAAAAGATGGGGGGTGTGTTTTTATATTAGTTTTTAAGTTATAACAGTGATCAGAATATAAATAGTTTTAGTGAATGTAATTTTTAGTGATAGCAATTATGAAAGCTAGCAATACAATAAATAACAGGAGTAACACATGATATTTGAAGGCAAATGCCTGACTGTAGATGTTAATGCAGAAGGTATCGCAGAATTAAAATTTGATTTAGAAGGCTCATCG
>CALISP010000227.1 GCA_938041705.1 uncultured Cocleimonas sp.
TAACAGGTGCAGGTGTTGTTGGAATTTTTAAAGGAGCAGGAACCTTTGCATAGATCATTATTTTATTAGCAACACCCAAGACTAATACTAAGGTAGCTGTCCAAAATAAAATCGCGTATATGATTCCTACTGCCATTTGCACAAAGAAATTCCACTCTTACTTAAAAATATTGATGAAGTTTGATGATTACTCACAATATAGTGAGTAATAATATGAAATTAACAGATTTATTATTTATAACTAAAGCTCTTAATTTCTTTAACATTAGCTCTAATAGAATAATGTTAATTATCTTGCTACAAAAAGATCTAAACACAACCTGTTGGCTTTGGTAAACCTGCGTATTTACAAGCTTGTTTACCAGGACCGTAAGGAAACAGTGAATAAAGATATTTTGAGTTGCCTTTATCTTTACCTAAACGCTTGCCTACTGCTTTAGTCAAAACACGAACTGCTGGAGCAATTTGGTATTCTTCATAATACTCACGAAGAAAGTTAATGATATCCCAATGATCATCTGATAAATCTACGTCTTCACCATCAGCTAGTGCTTTTGCGATTTCAGGGGTCCATGAACTAAGATCAACTAAATAACCTTCTTCATCTAATTCAATTGTTTGTCCGTCTACTTCGAGTGCCATTAGCGCTCTCCTTATTATTTATTAGAACTGTATTGTTAAAATTGTTTTATTAAAATAATCGACCTTTATACTAAGTGATTAAAGCCAACTTTGGGTTGTTTCGTTATTAACTGTTAGATCGACAAAACCTGCATAATCTACAACTTCTATGCCATCAATCATTCTGCTTTTATCAATACCTCGTGCAGCTAAGTCACCACCAAGAACATACACTTTCTTATCAGTTAATGCACTTGTAAGCTGATTTGAAAATGAAGAATTTTTAATAGCACCTACTGAAGCATCTTCTATCATTAAAATAGAATCACCTGCTTTAGCATGATTTAAACAGCTACCAAATGATGTTTTTTCAAAAGGAGATTTATTTACAATATGTAACATAGCCATGAATATTTTCTCTTAAATTCGTCTCAAAAACTCAACGTAACTTCTTGCTCAGCCATAACGTCTGATAATTGTTCACGGTTAACCATAATAATTGATGGTTTTTCAGCCCAATCTTCATCTTCATCTTCCCAAACTAAGTCCATCAAATCATCTTTATTTAGGCCACGTTCTGATAACGACTCTTCTTCTACATAAAGTTTATTAATATCATAATCACCTAAAGCCTTGTATGCCTTAGAAAAATTCTTTTGTGCAATGCCTGTTGTATCTTGACCTTTGGTAATCTGATAAACACCATCATCTAGAAATGCTAAAGAAACCTCTTGATCAAATGCAGCTGAAATTAAAACGACCTCTAATGATTCCAAAGCATACGAAGTCCCATATGGAGCTTTGCGATTAACAAACATGAATTTTTTAGTAGCCATCATTTATCACCAAAATTAATCTCCAAAAACGACTGTTCGATCAGACTCTATACTGCCTTCTATTAACTGACCTAGACCAGAAATACGAAAACCATCAATAATATTATCTGCATCAAGTCCCTGACGTTTAGATTCGTTTTCATCCATCAAACCACGACGTTGTGCTGCCGCTATACAAATAACTAAATCTAAATCATGTTCTTTAGATAGGTCAGACCATTCTTTTTGAATTTGACGATCATCTGCAGGTGGTACTGACAATCGTGTTCCGTTATTTACACCATCATGATAAAAAAAGATTCTGAAAATTTCATGACCTTGAGCCAATACTGCTCGTGCAAAATTTAAAGCAGAATCTGCAGATTGATGTTGATAAGGCCCTTCATTGACCATGATTGTAAATTTCATAAATATTTATCTAAGTTAATTCTAGAAACGAATATGTGTAGAAGAGTTCAAGTTTGAACGAGCACCGCGCCAGTTATCAATATGATACTTTGTAAATGGTAATCCAGTCTCTTCAAAGAAACGAGGCCAGCCGATGCGCTCAACCCACTCGTTTATTCTCTCGTAATCTCTAGCTCCAGCTTTGTAACTTTCAAGTATCTTCTTAACAATCGCTGTAGCTTCTGGCCATCTTGGTGGGTTATTAGGAATACCAGCTGCAACAAGACGTTGAAACGTAGGCTTACCGCGAGCATTTGAATGATTACCACCGATCCAAATAGCTAATTGAGTGTGCTCATGATCGTTAATCTGCATTGGTGGACAAGGCGGATAACAAGCACCACAACAAATACATTTTTTCTCATCAACTTCTAGCGATGGCTTACCGTCAACCATTGCAGGGCGAATTGCCGCTACTGGGCAACGAGCAACTACTGAAGGACGTTCACATACATTACCAACCAATGAATGATCTATTTTAGGTGGTTTAGTGTGCTGTACGTTTATAGCAATATCACCCTGACCACCACAGTTTATCTGACAACAAGAGGTTGTCATATGAACTCGATTAGGCATATTCCAATTAGTGAACTCTTCATAAAGTTCATCCATCATTGCCTTTACCACACCAGAAGCATCTGTGCCTGGGATATCGCAATGTAGCCAACCTTGAGTATGTGACATCGAAGCAACTGAATTTCTAGTTCCACCGACAGCAAAACCTTTATCTTGTAATGCTGCTATTAGTGCTGGTACTTTTTCTTCTTTATCAGTATAAAATTCAATATTACTTCTAATAGTAAAACGAATATAACCATCTGCATATTCATCAGCAATATCTAGTAATGCACGAAGAGTAAACACATCAAGGATTCGCTGAGTTCCTGCTTTTACTGTCCAAATTTTATCGCCATATTTTGAAACATGAACCATGACCCCTGGTTGAATATCCTCATGATAATCCCACAAACCAAAATTGCGACGCATTGTTGGATGCATATACTGAAAACCATCGGGTGCCCCTGTTTCGATCGCTTCCCGCATCTTTGGTTTAGACATTCTATACTCCTAAGTTTTATTGCTAATTATTCTAATAAATTATTAAACTGCGATTTTTTCTTCACGTTTTTTTGCAAACCACTCTTCAGCAGCCTCATCCCAGCCATCAACTCTCACGTAAGAGCTATTTCTAGGTTGTGAAATCATATTAGGATCCGGGTCTACGCCAATTCCTTCGAGGAAATTAACCAAGCCAATACGCTCAATCATTTCACCCGTCCGTTCATGCTCAAGACCATTTTCTGCCCAGAAATCTATAATTTCTTCAGCAAGTTCAACTATTTTCTCGTAATCTTCAGCACTTTCTAGTTTCATAAACGGCACTAAAACAGTACCCATCAAGTCACCGATTTTTAAAGTACGTTTACCACCACAAAGAATAGTTACTCCCTTGTCATCACCTGGACTAATTGCTTTTGGTACCACATTCATACAATGCATAGAACGTACACAGTTTGATTCATCTGCAATCAATGAGTTATCCGGACCCAACGACAGTGATTTAGACACGCAACGTGAAACTATGTTATCCATAACATAATCAACACCTTTCTTTTCAACATAAGCTTTCCACTCATCTTGATTGATCTTTTTGTGATCTCGCCATGTTCCTATAACCGCAAAGTCAGAACGCTCAACGGCGTTTTGACAATCATTAGGACAACCAGACACTTTAAATTTGAATTTATAAGGTAATGCAGGACGATGAACATCATCCGTAAAATTATTTACAAGGTGACGGTGAGCGGCATGTTCATTAGTACAAGATTGTTCACACCTTGCAGAACCAACACAAGACATTGCGGTTCGTACGCATGGACCTGCTCCACCTAAGTCCCAACCATAATCATTGATCTCATCGAAGAATGGCTGAAAACTGGCGTTGTCAGCACCGATAAACATGATATTGCCAGTTTGACCGTGGAAAGTCTGTAGACCTGAACCCCATTTCTCCCAACTGTCTGCAAGTCTTCGCATAATATCAGTTGTGTAGTAATTTCCGGGTGTTGGTTGAACACGCAAAGTATGGAACTCTTTTGATTCTGGAAACTTACTGGCTACTTCGGAAAAACGAGGAATAATTCCGCCTCCATAACCAAACACTGAAACTGTTCCGCCTTTCCAATAACCCATCTTAGTTTCATAGGAATGTTCTAATTGACCCAATAATCCGTTAGTGACGTTGTTGATTCTTTCGTCAGGGTGATTATCACGAAGATTTTTAATACCGGATATAAAACTTGGCCAAGGACCATCTTCTAAAACATCTAGCATTGGTGTTGGGTATTTTTTTATGTCAGCCATGGCTGTCTCCGTAATTAGTTATTTGGTTAAACATATCATTTGAAATGTTTAACTTTTATACTATTTTTAATCAAACAAAAAAGTAAAAAACTATATTAAAACCATAAAAAATTAGTAATTTACAAACTTAATTCAATTTATTAATGAATGATACTTTGCCTATACATTTTTAAGAATCTCACCCATGGGATGCAAGCTTAAAAATAACTCTATCTACTAAGGGGTAGTTGGCCTGCTAAAGCTAGCTAATTCAAGTGAACTACTTTATTTTGAAACCATAATTTAACATCGTTGTTGCATAATTAACGGAATTATAATTTTTAATATCATTTCGATTTCAACATAAACTATATCTTCATAACTTAGCATAAAATATAGCCGTGAAACCTAACCCAAAATCTCCTTTTATATTAGAAAATACTGAAGAGTACGTTCAATGGCGAGAGATTAAACTAACTAAAGCTAATACTAATAAAAATAAAGATGTAATTAAATTAAAAATGACACCCCCACACTTTTCAGGTTTTTTTACAGAGAACCACCAATCTGATAATACCAATACACAGCAAGATATATTTAGAACCGACATTTCACAGAATCACTATTACCCAATAAATAAAATCATTGAAGAATGTAGCATTGATAACTATTGCCTATATTCAATTGATGATTATAAAAATTTCAACGAGATTAAAACTAAACAGTTGATTCATGCTTTAGCGAAAAGCTGTGGACTATCAAAACTTGATAACAATATATGTGCAGATTCAGATAGTTTAACCTCTATCCATCAAACTTCTCGTAAAGGACAACACGAGTATATTCCCTATACCAACAAGAGATTAAGTTGGCATACAGACGGATATTACAACTTACCAGAAAACACTATTAATTCTATGCTTTTACATTGCTTTCACGCTGCCGATACAGGCGGGGAATCTGCTTTTTTAGATCATGAAATAGTTTATATATTACTTAGAGATAGCAATCCTAAATGGATTGAAGCCTTATCTAAAGAAGATGTAATGACAATACCTGCAAACATTTTAAATGGAAGAACAATAAGACCTGAGCAAACTGGTCCAGTATTTTCTTTAACGGATCAAGGCCAATTGCACATGCGATACACTGCCCGTAAGAGGAACATTATTTGGGATAATAGTAATGCAACTACTGAAGCACTTGATTATTTACACAACTTATTGAATACATCTGTTTCAGATAAATCTGAAAGACCACCTGGTTCAGAGTTTATAGTTAATCGTAAGCTTAAAGCTGGAGAAGGTATTATTTCTCGAAATATCTTACATTGCCGCTCAGCTTATGAAGATGATAGCTCGACTAAAACATCAACTGATCAACGATTATTGTTCAGAGGTCGATTTTATGACGAATTACCATATAGATAAGTTTATACATTTACATAATAAATACGTTAACAAAGGAGTATTTATAAATGCTATTACTAAGTGAAATTTTATTAACTGAAGGAGAGGAAATCTCCAATTTCGTAGAATTGAAAATTATCCTTCAAAAAAATGCGATTACACGTGGTGAGCTGTTTTTTAATGTTGATATCGAGCCACCTGCGTACCCTGATCGTCCAACTGATTGGCATGACCAACTAAATATTGCTTTTGAATCGGCAAGATAAAGGATTTATAAAATGACAATGTTCTGGGAAGAAGAAGATGACAAAACATTACCGTATGAAGCCCCTGATACCATCTATGATGTAATGTTTTCGATAGAGTGTAAATCTCTGCCTGTCGATCATGCTTGGGCTTTATCACAACAAATACATCAGTATTTACCTTGGATGGATGATCATGCAGGTTCAGGTATTCATCAGATACATGTCGCTGAAAGTAACAATGGCTGGGTAAGACCTGAAGACGAGGATGCTTTATTGTTTCCATCCAAACGCACCAAGATGAGCCTGCGAATACCTTCTGAAAAATTTGATGAAATACAGAAACTCGTTGGTATAACCTTAGATGTTAATGGACATTTAATAAAGCTTGGTAGAGTTAAAAAGAAGTCTCTTGGTAATTCTGGGGTAATTTTTTCAAGATATGTATTACTTAAAGACGGTCAATCAGAAAACGATTTTTTAATAGAAAAAGCCGATGAAATAAAACTATTAACCGGCACAAATATAAAAAAAATGTTGTGTGGTAAAATCCATTTAATTAGAACCCCAGATAAAACGTTAAAAGCGATTCATTTGATGATCGCAGATCTGGATGATGATACCTCTTTAAAAATACAACAGCATGGGCTTGGATTTGGTCGCGAATTAGGATGTGGATTGTTTTTACCACACAAAAGCATCAAGACCTTGAAACCTATCGAATAGTCCGAGCATCTAGTTTAGATCAAACTAAAGAGATTAAATCAACGCCTCCCTACTTTTGCTTGTTTCTTCATCAATGCATAATCAGTAATGTTAGCTTTTTATAAATAACGAGTAACTCTTATTCATATGCTATACAAATATATTTTTTATTGTATATCCACACACCAAAGACATTAGTAAATTATATAACCTTATATCCTATATTTTATAAGAGAAAAACCTTAATATAGATACAAATCAATACCTTAGAAAATATCCACCACAAGGGTAGAAAAACAAAAAATAAAGTTCAAAGAAATCACTGCCACTCGTCACCAAAAACTTTACTTTCATCGCTTATAAAAGGTAAATTTCATCATATAAATCACTAAAGATAACAATAATAAGAAACAAAAAATTGGACATTGTCAGTAATTCAATACTAAAAACAAGCCAAGGGAACACTAAAAATGAATAATAAACACACTATTTTAATAGCTGATGATTCAAGTACTCAATTACAACACTTAAAGAGTATATTGGAAGATGCTGGTT
Source organism: uncultured Cocleimonas sp. (assembly GCA_938041705.1). Taxonomy (GTDB): domain Bacteria; phylum Pseudomonadota; class Gammaproteobacteria; order Thiotrichales; family Thiotrichaceae; genus Cocleimonas. Next base: position 7,162 of record CALISP010000227.1, read on the forward strand.
ATGAAACAATTACTGCAACGTCTGGAAATCAAGCAATTGCATTAAGCGAAAAAATGAGTCCTGATGCCATATTCTTGGACATCATTATGGAAGACGGTGATGGATACAAAGCATGTCGGACAATTAAAAAGAATCCAGCAACTAATGCAACACCGATCATTATGATTTCTAGTAAATCTAATCCAGTTGATAAACAGTGGGCAAACAAATTAGGTGCTTCTGATTATATTGTTAAGCCATATGAAAATGCTGAAGTATTAGAAAAATTACAAGCTGTTTAATTAAGCAAATTAATACCCAGAAAAATTAAAAACAAATAGGGGGAAAAAATGACTACTGCAACAGTAGACATTACTAATATTGAAAAAATATCTGATGATGAGACTTATGTATCTAAACTCAATAATGCCGTTGGTTTAGATGAAATTTCAGATAATAAGAAAAATAATGATAACTACTATTATACCTCTGGGTCTTTCAACTTTATTTTAGACGGGGCTTTCAAACCAGAAACCCTAGAAAGTATGGCATTGACTCAAGTACCTTTCGCACAAGACTGGTATCTAGGCATAGTAAGTATCCACGGAGTGATAATGCCTGTGATTGATATTCTAGGATTTGTTAAAAGCCAAAACATTCCCGTTGAAGAGAGTAAAACAAATAAAAAATATTTGTTAAAGCTAGAACATGATGATTACAGTCCGATTGTTTTTAGATTAGATTCAATTCCACAACTAGTAAATACTAATAACTGTAAAAATATAGAGATAGATGACAAATCTCCTAAGTGGATAAAGAACTATTTAGATAATGGTTCTGAAAAATTAGCAATTTTAGATCATCAAAAACTATTCGATCAACTGATTACAAAACAATAATAAAAGGTTTCAGCATGTTAAATAAACTATCAATCAATTCAAGAATGTTATTGTATATCATCTTGCCAATTATGATTTTTGTGATTATAGGTCTAATAAGTATAAAAAGTTATCAAGAGAATCAGCAGGCAATTGATATATCAGAAGGAACTCTTAAAACAGTTAATCTAGGAGTTAAATTAAATAAAATTGTTAAATCAGATTACTCGCTATTAATAATAAATTTAGAACAGGGCTTTTTCTCTTGGGACACAGCAAAGACAAAAGCTAACCAAGGTATTGAAGAAATAAAGAATATTTTTGCTCTTTATAATGAGTCTTTATCTAAGGCCATACTTGAGTCAGATGATGGTAAGGCAGTTCTTGACGCTCAAAAAGTTCTCCTTAAAGATTTCAACGGAATTCAAAAACATTTCAACAGTAATGAAGGTACTAAAGAAGATGTTTCAGCGTTACAAACTTATGCTGTAAGGGAATCATTCATTGCAGCTCCAGTGCTTGAGAGAAGTATTATAAAAATCACTGACAAAGAGTATGGCTTATTTAATATAAAAAACTCAGAAATGATTTCTAAGACTGAGAAATCATCACAATTAATATTATCACTGCTATTAATTGGTTCTGGATTAATTATGCTTTTTGGATATTTAATTTCTAGATCAATAAGCCGTCCAACCAAAGAACTCTCTAATGTTGTTGAACGTTTAGCAGAGGGTGAATATGACGCTCGTGTAAAAGTATCGGGTAATGATGAATTTTTTCACCTTGGTAATGTTTTTAACAACTTATTAGATGACCGAGCAGTAACTATTAACAAAATTGATGAAGAGCATCAGGAATTAAATCAATCAGTATTTGGTTTATTGCAAGCAGTTGCGGAGCTCTCTGAGAGAGATTTGACTATACGTGCAAATGTGACAGAAGATGCAACAGGTCCTGTTGCGGATGCTCTTAATTTACTTGCAGAGGAAACATCAGATACTCTCAAAAAAGTTCGAAATGTAGCTAACGACGTTCATCAAGCATCAAATAAGGTAAATACTCATCTTATGTCGATTAACAAGTTGGCTATGAAAGAACAAGAACGAGCCATCGAAACAACCGATCAAATGAACCTAATGATGGATCATCTAAATTTAATCTCGGATTCTGCAGCAAGTACTAACACAATGGCAGATACAGCTTCAGCTTCAACTAAGTTAGCCCATGAATCCGTAACTGACACACTAACAGGAATGTCTGGCATTCGTACGACTGTTCAAGAAACAGGTAAAAGAATTAAACTTCTTGGCGAGCGATCACAAGAAATTTCACATGTTATTGAGATTATCGAAACAATTGCAGAACGCACTACCCTACTCGCTTTAAATGCCAGTATGCAAGCTGTAGCCGCAGGTGATGAAGGCAAAGGGTTCTCTGTAATTGCGGGTGAAATTCAACGCTTAGCAGAAAGTTCACGTGAATCAACAAGCCAGATATCTACATTAGTAAGAAATATTCAACAAGAAACTAACTCAACAATTGAAACTATGGATAAAACCATTGAACAAGTAATCGATGGTTCGATGAAAGCCGAAGATGCTGCTGATCAAATGCAGAAAGTTCTTGATACAACGTCTGAGTTGGTAACTGCGGTAGATCAGATTGCAACAGCATCAAAAGACCAGGTTGTCATTAGTAAAGGTTTAAAACACAAAGCAGAAAGTATTTTGAAATCTACTCAAGTTACAGGTCAAGAGTTATTGTCATTAACAGGATTAAGTAGAAATATGTCTGACTATGCACAACAACTAGTTACATCAGTTGATGTATTTACTCTTGGTGACGAAAAAGAAAAAAATAAATAATATAAACAGAAGCTACATTCTTTTGACTAATAACTAATAATAAGAATCAAGGAAATACCAATGTTAAACAATCTATCTATAAATCTACGCGTATTATTATTGATAATAATTCCGGCTATCATCTTCGGAATCATTGGTTATTATTCGCATCTGCATTACATAAAAAATGAATCTAATCTTAAAAACACAAATGAAAGTTTAAATACAATTAAAGCAGGTAGTAATTTAAATTCGGCGATTGATAAACATTATACTTATATTTTGGATAAGTTAAGAAATGGAAGAGCTACTTGGGAATTATCAACTAAAAAAGCTATAGATGGTGAAAGTATTCTATTTAAAAGCTTCGCAGATTTTAATGATTCATTACCAAGAGATTTACTTGACTCAACTGTACTCAATAAATTGATGGAAGCTGAAAAAGAGTTAAAATTTAACCACGCTTCTATGAAAAAATTCTTAGTCAATCGAACTGGCACCGATAAAGATTGGAGCGTATTTGCCCCGTATTTGGTTGATAGCCAATATAAGTACTCTCAGAATCTGAGCAATGTAATTAAAACAGTCGATGAAATTGTATTGGATGATGTTAACAACAATACAAGCAACATGGTGGGAGAAGCTTTTTCAAACTCTAAAACAATTACTGTATTAATTTTAATTACATCATTACTAATGTTTTTAATCGGTTTTTTAATAGCGCGATCTATCAAAGTAGCGATCAAAGAACTCAATAATGTTGTAACAGGATTTTCAGAAGGCGATTTTGATATCCGAGCAAATGTTGTAGGCACGGATGAAATTGCAAAACTTAGTACTGCTTTTAATGGTTTACTTGACGATAGAGCCGTCACTTTAGGAAAAATTGATGCTGAACACCAAAATTTAAACCTATCTGTATTTAGTCTATTGCAAGCTGTTGCCGATTTATCAGAAAGAGATTTAACTATCAGAGCTACAGTTACAGAAGACGCTACAGGTCCTGTTGCAGATGCTCTTAATCTTCTTGCTGAGGAAACTTCAAACACGTTGAAAAATGTAAAAAGTGTTGCCTTTGAAGTAAACGAAACCTCACAAAAAGTGAATGAACATCTTATGTCTGTTAATAAGCTTGCAATGAAAGAGCAAAAAGGTGCACTTGAGACAGCTGAGCAAATGAATTCTATGTTAATTAGATTAGATTCTATTGCTAGTTCAGCAGCAGAAACAAATAGTATGGCTGATACTACATCTATTTCCACTAAAAGAGCACATGAGTCTGTAACTGATACATTGAGTGATATGTCAAACATACGTACAACCGTTCAAGAAACAGGTAAACGTATTAAGCAACTAGGCGAACGCTCAGAAGAAATTTCTCATGTTATTGATATCATAAATACAATTGCTGAAAGAACAACTGTTCTCGCATTGAATGCCAGTATGCAGGCCGTTAAAGCAGGCGATGCAGGTAAAGGATTTGCCGTAATAGCAGAAGAAATTCAAAGGCTAGCAGAGACTTCAAGAGAATCAACAAACGAAATATCAACGCTTGTTAATAATATCCAACAAGAAACAAACACAACAATTGCGACAATGGATAAAACGATTGTTCAGGTAATTGACGGTTCAACAAAAGCAGAGGATGCTGCAATTCAAATGCAGACTGTATTAGATACCACCAATGAACTAGTTGATGCGGTAGATAAAATTGCAACAGCTTCATTAGATCAAGTAAGCATCAGTGAAGATCTTAAATTAAAAGCGGAAGGTATTCTGGAGTCTACTCAAGTAACAGGGCAAGAACTTCTGTCTTTAACGGGCTTGAGTCGTAACATGTCAGAATATGCACAACAACTAGTAGCATCTGTAAACGTGTTTACCCTAGAAAAAAAAGAAGAAGTTGCTAGTAGTAACAAAGCCGTTTAACAAATAGTAATCTTCCTTTTGGAGAAGGTCATATGCAATACAATAATAAAAATGAATCAATTGCTAATCAGCTAGAAATTATTTCTCAGCAGATTATTAATGACGATAAGCAAAATTTGAATCAAGCCCTCACTACGATTCAAAAAGCACATAATGACATTGAAGAGATTGCTCTAGTAAACGAGATCCCTATCCTAAGAGCTATAGTTCATTGGTTGGAATTAAATATTGAATTAAACGATGAAAATGAGCAACAAATTAACTCTTTATTGGAAGATAAATGTTATTCAAACTGGATAGAAATACTATCAAGTATATTGTACAAACATGATTCGAAATTATTGCCTTCTATCCATCATAGTCTTACTTCACCAAATTGGATAATAAGACCCTCAGCGCCTTTACTGACTGGATTAGCATCATGGTTGGCTATTGTTAAAATTGAACATGATAGTAATTCATTCTTTAAAACTGAAAAAGAAGAATTAGGCAATCCTAAACAAGAATCGTTGAGTGACCAAATACCTTTAGAAACCCAAAACAGTAATGCTAGTGACACTATAATCAATTTAGCAAATGATGATGCTATTGGTGATCAAATAGCTAAGGCAATAGAAGCTAATGAAGAATCACTTAATCATCAAAATGTATTTGAAGAAATAGACATTAAAGTATTAGAGAAAGAATACATTTCTAATAAAAGTTCAACCGATAAGAGTGATGAATCATCTCCAGCTATTATTAATATCATAGATACTGAAGAAACACTTTTAGAAACTGAAAAAAGTAGTCTTGATGACCAACACTTTGAAGAAAACAACATATCTGATCTAATGAACTTAGATGAAAAAATCTTAATTGATGAAAAGTATGAAGCTAACCAAACTAATGATATTCAATCAAATTCTGATTTAAAAATTGAAGATGATTTACTAGCTAAAAATGAAATGCTTGTCGATTCGTTTACCAATAAAGACAAAACAACAGATTTAGCCAATTCTAATGAAGAAGA